>JAJXTM010000132.1 GCA_021783875.1 Bacteroidota bacterium | reverse complement strand
AATGAAATATACTAGTCCTGAAGGGCGAAAGGAACGGTTAGAACCACTTAAAGTATAAATAAAAAAAGGAACTTATAATACTTTTAGTACCATAAATCCCTTAGTGCTCCGCGAGCAGGGCTCGAACCTGCAACCCTTCGGTTAACAGCCGAATGCTCCACCATTGAGCTATCGCGGAATATTTATTTTTTTATTTAGATCAACAAAATTAAATACTATCTTGTTATTTGTCAAGCCATATTTCACTTTATTATTATATGTTTTGAGAAATCTTACTGTATTCAATTAATATGTCTTTATTTCTAACTTTGTCCTTGATGATAATTCTTGCATAAATGAAGTTAAGCTGGATGTTCTGATGAATTGAATGGCTATTTTTGTCTCTTTTAAATTATTATCGGCTATGGTTATCCATTTCTTCTGAGATGATATCCATTTAATTTCATTTAACTTTAACTTCTTTTTGTAAAAATTTTTGTCAATACTTATTACATCCACATCTATAATAATATAATAAGCAAAGAAAAATTTGTAACAGTTAATTAATGTGAATATCAATAAAATACTATAAATGATTATAACTTTATTGTCAAAATGGTTAATTTTGGCTGTTAACATTCTATCAATTAAAAATATAAAAACAATTATTGGCGCAAGTACACTAGAAAAAAACCACATCCATGAGTACTTAATTTTCATCTATATACTCCTTTTATTAAAATTTGCATAATCAAATTAAGTATATTGGGTTCTTTAGTCAATTAAATGAATTTCAGCATCTGCTGTAATGACAAGTTATTTTTTCTATTAAAAACAGTGTATAAATATTCATTTTGTTTACCCTTTTTTAAAATTATGAAGTTTTTAATGATTGAAAATCAAAGTTTGTGATCTGTGAATTGATACTCTATATCCAAACGTTTATATTTGTATAGAAATTTTCTAAATATTTTTTTAAGCGAGATTAAGATTTTTAAACTGAAGACAGAAAGTGCACAAATCACAGAGTCTATTTGAAATAGCCACTCAATGAGTGGCTATTTTTTTGCCGGATTGTAAGAGACCAAAATGAAAGTTTGATGAATGAATAAAGAAAAAAAAATTGCAAGATTGATTTTGGAGGATGGCTCCGAGTTTTCTGGATTTACCTTCGGATATGAAAAAAATACTACTGGGGAAGTCGTCTTTAATACAGGTATGGTGGGTTACCCGGAAACTATGACCGACCCTTCTTATCGAGGGCAAATTTTGATTTTCACTTATCCTTTAATCGGGAATTACGGTATTCCTGATTATGAGCGCGAAAATAATCTTCTTAAATATTTCGAGTCCGAACAAATTCATTGCCGTGGTATTATTGTGTCTGATTATTCTTCGGAATATTCCCATTGGAATGCTAAACGATCTTTGTCTGATTGGATGATAGAACAAAAAATCCCTGGTATTTTCGGTATCGATACTCGCATGCTTACTAGAAAACTTCGCGATAAAGGAACAATGCTCGGCAAAATTATTATCGATGAAAAAGTCAATATAGGTTTTGAAGATGTTAATAAATTAGACCTGGTCGGCGAAGTAAGTGTTAAAGAGCCTGTTGAATATAAACGCGGTTCAAAAAAAATTGTTCTTGTCGATTGCGGTACTAAGAATAATATTATTCAAGCTTATCTAAAAAGAGATATTACGGTCTTAAGAGTTCCTTATAATTATGATTTTTCGAAAGAAAAGGCTAACGGAATTTTAATTTCTAACGGTCCTGGTGATCCTAAAATATGCAAATCAACGATTGAAAATACTAAAAAGGTTATGAATAAGAATATACCTATTCTCGGCGTTTGTCTCGGCAGTCAGATTATGGCGCTTGCCGCAGGCGCTAATACGTATAAATTAAAATATGGCCATCGCGGTCATAACCAGCCATGCAATGAAATGGGGACAAAACGATGTTACATCACTTCACAAAACCATGGATATGCTGTTGATTCCGAATCGCTGCCTGAAGATTGGCGTGAATGGTTTATTAATGATAACGACGGTACTAACGAAGGCATAATCCATATTTCTAAACCTTTCTTTGCTGCTCAATTTCACCCGGAAGCTTCTCCGGGTCCGGATGATACCGAATTTATTTTTGATATGTTTTTAAGGGCTTTAAAATGATTAAACGCGGTAAACCTAAAAAAGTTTTGATCCTCGGTTCAGGCGCTTTGCAAATTGGTCAAGCCGGAGAATTTGATTATTCTGGCAGTCAGGCAATTAAAGCTTTACGAGAAGACGGAATCATTTCTATCCTCGTTAACCCTAATATTGCCACTATCCAAACTTCTGAAAATTTTGCTGATAAAGTTTATTTTCTCCCGATTAAAGCAGAATTTGTGGAAAAAATTATTCAAAAGGAGGAACCGGACAGCATTCTTCTTCAGTTCGGAGGTCAGACAGCACTTAATGTCGGGGTTGAACTTTATGAAAGCGGAACCCTTGCAAAATATGGGGTTAAAGTATTGGGAACTCCCGTCGAAGCTATTGAAGCCACAGAAGACCGGCTTCTTTTCGGAAATAAAGTTTCTGAAATCGGATTAAAAGTTGCCTTAAGTAAAACGGCGAGTAATGTTGAAGAAGCTCTTAAAGTGGCTCAAGAAATCGGATTCCCGGTTATGGTTCGTATCGCTTATGCTTTGGGAGGTCTCGGTTCGGGAATTGTTAATAATAAAGAAGAACTTCTGGAAAAAGCACAGCGAGCTTTCTCTTTTACTAAACAAATTTTAATTGAAGAATCTCTATATGGATGGAAAGAGGTTGAGTATGAAATTGTTCGTGATAAATTCAATAATTGCATTACTATCTGTTCAATGGAAAATATCGATCCGATGGGAATTCATACGGGCGACAGTGTTGTAATTGCTCCGGTACAAACCTTATCCGCACATGAAAATTTCAAATTGAGATCTGTCGGTATAAAGTTAATTCGCCATCTGGGTATAATAGGAGAATGCAATATTCAATATGCCCTTGACCCAAAATCGGATGACTATAGAATTATTGAAGTAAATGCTAGGTTAAGCCGAAGCTCCGCTCTTGCTTCCAAAGCTACGGGCTATCCTCTTGCTTTTATTGCAGCAAAACTTGCTCTTGGATATGCACTTAACGAAGTTGAAAATATTATTACCCGTGAAACTTCTGCGATGTTTGAACCAGCTCTTGATTATGTCGCGCTTAAATTTCCGCGCTGGGACTTACAAAAATTCCGGCAGGTAAGCACTCAGCTTGGTTCTGAAATGAAATCCGTCGGAGAGGTTATGTCCCTCGGAAGAAGTTTTGAAGAAGTACTACAAAAAGCAATTAGAATGCTTGATATCGGAATGAACGGATTTGTCGGTAATGATTTATTATTCACTGACCTCGATGATGAACTCGCCAGACCGACCGACAAAAGAATATATGCAATTGCAAAGGCACTTCAGGTTGGTTATACTGTTGAAAAAATTCACGAACTTTCTAAAATTACTCCGTGGTTCATTTATAAAATGAAAAATATAGTCGATACGGAATTAAAATTAAAGGAATTAAAATTAAGTAAAATCTCTAATGTGCTTATGGAGGAAGCAAAACAAAACGGCTTTAGCGATTTACAGATTGCTCATCTTACAAGTTCAAAAGAATTAGAAGTGAGAAAATATCGTAAGTCATTGAATGTAATTCCGGTTGTAAAGCAAATTGATACTCTTGCAGCAGAATATCCTGCTCAAACAAATTATCTCTATCTTACTTATCACGGCAGGGAAGATGATATAAAGTTTGGTGACAAAAACCAGATCATTGTTTTAGGGAGTGGCGCATATCGTATCGGTTCTTCAGTTGAATTTGATTGGTGCTGTGTTAATGCTGTCCTTACTTGCAATAAGCTTGATTATAAAACTATAATGATTAACTGTAATCCGGAAACGGTAAGTACAGATTATGATATCTGCGATAAACTATATTTTGAACAATTAACTTTCGAACGCGTTCTTGATATCTATGATAAAGAAAATCCCGAAGGAGTTATAATTTCAATGGGCGGTCAAATTCCGAATAATCTCGCTTTGAAATTGCATGATGCTGGGATAAAAGTTCTTGGCACTTCTCCTTCTCAAATCGATAATGCTGAAGACCGACATAAGTTTTCACAAATTCTTGACCGGCTTGAAATTGATCAGCCTGGTTGGGAAGAGCTTACAAGCTTAAATGAAGCTAAGGAATTTGCGAAAAAAGTTGGTTATCCTGTCCTTATTCGTCCAAGCTATGTTTTAAGCGGAGCTGCAATGAGTATTGTTTTGTCCGATATTGAACTCGAGGAATATCTGGATAAGGCTGCCAGTATCAGCAAAGAACATCCTGTAGTCATTAGTAAATTTATCACTGAAGCAAGGGAGATTGAAGTTGATGCCGTTGCAGATAACGGAAAGTTATATTGCTATGCAATTTCTGAGCATGTTGAAAATGCTGGAGTTCATTCCGGAGATGCCACTATCGTTCTTCCTCCGCAGAGAACTTATCTTGAGACTATGAGACGTGTCAAAATGGTTACTAAGGCTATTGCTAAGGAATTACAAATCACAGGACCTTTTAATATACAGTTTATTGCTAAGGATAATGAGGTTAAGGTTATTGAATGTAATTTACGTGCATCGAGAAGCTTTCCCTTTGTTTCAAAAGTTCTGAAAATAAATTTTATAGATATAGCAACAAAATTAATAATGGGAGAAAAACTTCCCCGCATTGATAAGTCATCTTTCGATGTAGATTATGTAGGAGTTAAAGCTCCTCAATTCTCTTTTACCAGACTTAAAGGATCCGATCCTGTACTTGGAGTTGAAATGGCTTCGACTGGTGAGGTTGCCTGCCTGGGCGATGATTTTAATGAAGCTTTTTTGAAAAGTTTTATTTCAACAGGGTTTAGAATTCCTAAAAAAGCAGTTATGCTTTCAACGGGCACCTTAAAGGAAAAAGCAGAGTTTTTAGAAGAAAGTAAAAAATTATTTAATCTTGGGTTAAAAATTTATGCAACAAAAGGGACAGCTGAATTTTTAAACCAAAATGGAATTGCAGCTGAAATATTATCCTGGCCACTTGAATTGGATGAACCCAATGTAATTACTTATTTGAATGAAGGGAAAATTGACCTGGTTATTAATATTCCCAAAAATGCTGAAAAAGATGAGCTGGATAACGATTATTTGATAAGAAGAAAAGCTGTCGATATGAATGTAAATCTTATAACTAATATTCAAGTTGCAAAAAGATTTGTCAAATCTCTTACACGGTATAAAGTAGATCAATTAGAAATTAAAAGCTGGGATGAATATAATTGATAAAATGTAGACATAGGCAAATATAGTTATGGTAATCTTTTTTTCGGTATTTTTTTCGATTTATTCGGCGATAAATTATTATATCTTTTCACGAGGATGGCAGGCTCTTTCTGGATACCCGCATTTAAGAATATTTTATACTGTTATTTTCATTTTCGTTTCTTTTTCATATTTAGCATCTAAATTTCTTTCATCATATTTACCGGCTTTTCTTTATGATATCTTGGTATGGGTAGGATCACTATGGTTCGCATTCTTTGTCTATTTTTTACTTTCGGTATTCTTTATTGATATACTTAGATTGATAAATTTTCAATTTCATTTTTTCCCTTCTTTTATTACTAATAATATTGAACATGCCAAACTTGTTACTGCTTTAGCAGTTTGCATTATTGTTACGCTTGTTGTTGCAGGTGGATACATTAATACAAGAAATGTAATTATTAAAGAATTACCGTTAACTCTGCCTAAAAAGTCAGGTGCTATTGATAACCTAAATGCAGTGCTGGTTTCTGATATTCATTTGTCTCCTGTAAATGACGAGAAATTTCTTGAGAATATTGTGGGGAAAATTAATGGATTAAATCCCGATATTATTTTTATTGCAGGCGATTTAGTTGATGAAAAAGCATCTATTTTGGATAAAAGAAATATCGGTCCGGCTTTGCATAAACTAAAATCGAAATATGGAGTATATGCCTGTACCGGTAATCATGAATATATTAATGGTGGAGATGCCAGCATAAATTATATGAAAGAATTCGGGATAAAAGTACTTCTGGATACTGCTGTCAAAATTGATAACGATTTTTATATTGTAGGCAGGAATGATAGGTCTATGAAACAATTCAATGGCGAACCTAGAAAATCTTTGAAAGAAATATTATTCGGTGTTGATAATAATTATCCTACAATTTTATTAGACCATACACCTTTCGGTTTGGATGAAGCAGAAAAAAATGGAATTGATCTTCAGTTATCCGGCCACACACATTATGGCCAATTATTTCCCGCTAATTATATCACTAATATGATTTATGAGGTTAGCTTTGGCTTTCTTAGAAAAGGGAATACACAATATTATGTTTCCTGCGGTGCCGGAACTTGGGGTCCGCCTGTCAGAACAGTAAGCCGATCCGAAATTGTACATCTTAAAATAAAATTTATATAATAACCTAACCTAAAAAGGGAAAAGACTTCTTTTATTTTAATAATAAAAGTTTTTTAACATCAGAAAAATTACCGGATACCATTCTATAAAAATAAATTCCGCTTGGCAAACTACTGCCATCGAATTTTATTCTATAATTTCCGGCAGGCTTTTCTCCATTTACTAAGATTTTTACTTCTCTTCCAAGAGCATCATATACTGTTATTCTTACAAGACTTTCTTTAGTAACTGAATAATTTATTGTCGTTGTTGGATTAAAAGGATTAGGATAATTTTGAGATAGTAAAAATTCACTTGGAATATTAATTCGATCATCGATAACAGCTGTTACAGTTTTAATTTGATTTATAGAAAATTTATAAACACCATATGTGCCGGCAAATATATTTGTGTCAATAATTAACAATGATGTAATACTATTATTAGCTAACCCATTATTAAGAGGAGACCAATTAGAATCACTCTTTGTTATATAAAATACACCGCCGGTTGTTCCCGCGAAAAGCATTGTATCCGTTGAAGCAAAAGAATAAGTATAAAGGGAATCTAGCCCGAATTTTATCCACTTGGAACCATTATTGGTAGATTGAAATATCCCGGCTTCAGTTCCAGCGTAGATATTTGAACCGTAAGAAAATAAAGACCAAATATATTTATTAGTCAAACCTGAATCAGCTGCAGTCCAATTTGTTCCGCCATTTGTTGAAAGGAAAACGCCTCCGGTAGTTCCGGCAAAAATATTTCCTCCGCTGGTAATTAATGA
>JAJXTM010000131.1 GCA_021783875.1 Bacteroidota bacterium | reverse complement strand
TTTCTCTTCTATCTTGAAGAGTCTATCTAAATCACCTTCCGTTATCCCCATTCCGTTATCCTTAACGGAGACTTGAATAAAATCTTTCTCATGAATCTCAGAATTAATAATTATTTTTCCCTCCGGATTAGTATACTTAACAGCATTTGATAAAAGATTTCTGATTATTGTACCAACCATTCTTTCATCAGCTATAATTTCTTGCTTGACATCTATATCATTTACTATTTTAATTCCCTTTTGATCTGCCCGCTGGTAAATTGTATTAATACTTTGAGAGACTATTTTAAATAAATTTATTTCTATCGGACTAAATTCAATTGAACCTTTTTGTACCTGAGCCCATTCCAGCAAGTCTTCAAGAAGTTTATAGAAATTTTTAGCTGTTATGTTAATAGACCTACTAAAAGCAGCTAATTCAGACATGGAAAATTCTTCTGCATTTTCTGACATAACTTCTGTTAAATTTAAAAAACCCTGAAATGGACTTTTGAGATCATGAGCTATTATAGAAAAAAACTTATCTTTTTCTGCATTGAGCTTTATAAGTTTCTTATTTTGTTCCTTTATTTCTTCTTCAGTTCGTCGGCGTTCTATAATTGTAGCAATTTGATTTCCAATTGTGGAAAGTAAATTAACATCTCCTTCGGAATAGAAATTTTCATGCTCGTAGTTTTGAATAACTAAAACTCCAATTTTTCTTGATGGAGCCTGTAAAGGCACACCTAGCCAAGAAGGTGAATCAGAACCTACCGATTCGACTTCTTTTTGTTCAATAAGCTGCTTGAATAATTGCTTGGTCAAAAGTAAAGGTTTGCCTGTTTTAAATACATAAGCAGTGCAACTTTTTTTTATCTCTGCAGGTAGAGGAGCGGAATCAAATTTATCGACAAAATATGGAAAGCTGAATAATCCGGTTTTATCATCATGAAGGGCAATGAAAAGATTATCTGCATAAGTTACCTTCTTTAGAGCATTATGAATTAACACCAGAAGTTCGTCTAGGTTTGAAGTCGTTACTACTCCTTCAGTAATTTCATGTAAAACTTGACTTTCTAATTCAGCTCTTTTTCGAGCAGTTACATCATGTACTATCGTCTGCAAAGCCGGTTTACCGTTGAATGTTGTTTGTTTACTGACTGCCTCTACATTAATAATGCTCCGGTCAATCTTAATGTATCGAATTTCTACTATTGGCAATGCGTTGTCGTTGGTTAATCCTTCTGATAATCTTTTTCTTGCAAGTTCATGATCGTCTGGATGAACAAATTCATATATTGACTTGCCCATAATTTCTTCATAATTTGATGCACCTAAGAGCTCAAGTGTTGAAGGGCTCGCAAAAACTAATTTTCCTTCACAATGGATTATAATTGCATCAGGTGAATTATCAACTACTGTCTTATAATGTTCCTGCGATTCATGTAATTTTTTGTTTAACTCATCTTTTTCTTTCCATTGCTTTGACTCTTCTTCTGCTATAATTTTCAATCTATTGTTATGTATTAATAATAAAGACCCAAGTCCGAATAAAAATGTAATCATACCAATAAGAATCAATGTCATTTCTAAATCATAATTTATAAACCCGGTAATTTGCCCATATGGTTCACTTATAACAATCTTCCAGGAGACATTCATTGTTTTCATAGAAGAGTAGCTTGCTATTTCATTTGGACCTCCTCTAAGATTATAATCAATATTGCCTTCTTTTGAGGAGAGTATTTTATCAACATAATTAAAATTTTTATGACAAGTAAAACAATTTTTATCTTGTTTGTATATATTATTTAATATCATTTCAGGATGTGTACTGTGGAATAGTAATGATCCGTTTCTATCTAAGATAAAAACATGAACATTGGATGAATCAGGGCAGACAATTGGAAGAAGCTCAGATACGACTTCATTTAAATTTATTTTTAATGCAACTAGACCTAAAAATCTATTGTTTGCGATTGGATTTTGCTTATTACCTATATTTTGATAAATCGGGACAATAAGAAAAATATGAAATCCTGATTCATTTTCTTTTGAATCTCCTTTATTTTTTAAAAGAGTTGAAAGATATTCCTTACCTTTGTTTTCTAATTTTGATGCCCATTTAAAAAAATTAAATTCTTTAAAATTACGCCTAATTTCTTTATTGTTTGTTGAGTAAACAATCTTCCCGTTTTCGTCGATTATACTGACTGCCTTTACGTGATTATTTTTTTCAGATGCAAAAAAAGCCTGTACATCTGTAACAAGATCATTCATTTTGCGATTTTGAATTGAAGGCAAGGATAATAATGCATTAACTTCTTGAGTCCTATCCTTTAAATATGATCTAATCTCTCTTGAAAGTTGTCGCGAATCTGTCAATTGTTCAGACTGAAAAAGCTCAACTACCTTTTGTTTGCTTTTATTATGCTGAGAGATTAAAAAGGATATTGTAATTATTAAAAGAATAATAGGTACAATAATAATTAATTTAGATTTCAAGTCATTTTCTTAATAATTGCTCTAATAAATTTAATAATTATTATTGACACAAAATAGGATAAATTTATGAGCTTTCTATAACATTCTTTTTAAGATACTTAAATAAAAATTTATCTTAACAATATCGTCTTTATCGATTACATTTTTTAATATTGAAATGTCCTATATAACCAGTCAGTCTAATCCAAAGTAGATATTTTAAAAGGTACTTTTAATTTTTCCCATCTCAAGTAAGCTGTGCAAGAAGTTCCAGCTAGATCATCAAATCCGTAAGAGAGCCATTCGCGGAAGGGTGCTTCGATCGGTTTAACATTTATTCGGAGAGCATCATCTTTTTTATCATATTCAAAGCTTCCCCACAATTTTGTGTTTTTATTGAAAATTACTGTCCATTCATTCTTCGACGGAATAAACTGTATACTATATTTGCCAGCCGACAACTTGTGTCCGTTAATAGTTACATCTTTACTAAAATCTATGGTAGTGCATTCGTTAGCGCCGCCTCTCCAAGGAAATGGCTTTCCGTTAGATTCTTTAGTTCCCTCTGCTAAACCATAAGGTACTAACTCACCCCAGATTTTTCTTCCTTTAACTCCGGGTCTGCTGTAAGAAATGTTTATGTCTGTATCAATTCCGATTCTTTGGAATACTCCAGCTTTTAAACTAAGACGAGGTTTTTTAGCTTGCTTCATTTGAGCTGATGCTGAAATAGTAAGAATTAATAAAAAAGAAATTAATGCAATACTGCTGCTTAAAAGTTTGGTCTGTTTCATAACTGCCTCAAATAAAAATTTTAGATTTGCTAAAAATATTACGATATTCTGAACAAAAATGCCACAAATTAGAGTTATTAATGTATCAATGTGTTAAGACCCGCACACTATAAATTAATTAATCTAATTTGCGATAACTTAATCTATTTGGGTTTAATTCCCGCAGCTTATTGAGTGCAGTTATTCGAGTCTTGACCGGGCATCCAAAATGTCATTAATTGATCAATAAATTAAGAATCAAGTTCGAATAAAAAATTGGTATCTCTTTGTTTGCGGCGAGGAATTTCATAATTACAAAATTTCTGTTATCTGTTGCATAATTGATTCCTAAATTATTTATTATATTATAGGAGATGTTTATTATCTTAATTAATAATGAGACTAAAATAATGGAATTTTATTTAATAGTTCTATTTGTACATATAACAAGTGCGCTTGTTTTATTTATGGCAATGGCAATTGAATGGGTTGGAATAACTAAACTTCAGCATGTTGCAAACCGAGAACAGGTTGCTGAATGGATAAAGTCTATTTTGCCGCTTAAATATTTATTTATGAGTGTAGGTACCTTGCTGCTTATTACTGGCGCATATATGGTGTCTGCTAAATGGAACTGGAGTGCTTGGATAATTGTATCTATGCTTTTATGGCTTTTCTTGTTCTTGCATATTACTCTGGTAACCGGGAAAAGGGTCGAAAAACTGAACAAACTGCTAATGTCTGAAAGTCAATTGCCAAATATCGAATTGCAAGGATATATCAATAATTTAAGCCTTATAAATTTATTGCAATCTGAAATTGCAGTTGGTTTAGGCCAAATTTTCATAATGACAGTTAAACCTGATCTGGTTGGCTCTGTCTGTGTTATAATTGTTGCTGTTATTTTGGGAATTATACCCGTTTTGGCAAAAAAATAATCCTTGGTTGCTAAAAATTCCGAATTTTAGTTGATTGATTTAATACAACCTAATAGCTGCAAAATTTTATTATGTTAAAATTATAGCTTCTTGCTATGCGACAACTATGAAATAGACTCAACATCAATCAATGTAAATATTAGTAATTAATAAGCGCATATCATTCCATATATACAAAAGAATTCTGAACGAAATTTAAATTTTAATTCTTAAATTTATATTGTCAATTATTAACTTGCTTTTAGAATAAAACTGCATCTCGGTCATCTTTCCTATTAAAATGAGGATTGTATAATATGATATTTTTAAGAAATTTATTTTTATTTATTATTTTAACTCTTAATTCAATCGTTATTGCAAAAACAACCTTCCATCCGGATGGCAGGAATTTTATCAAAAGTGATAATGTAGATTTTATAAAACTTCCAAGTAAACCAAAAAAATCATTCTACAAATTGGTAACAACCAATGGTCTTATTGCAGCAGTCTATGACGAACAAAAAGCTTATATTGAAACTATTAGTCCCCATATTTTTAAAGCTTATGATTCTGCAAATTTTGTAGAGCCATTTTTGCGGAATGTTGCTATTACTTTAAATTCAAAGCCGCTAAGTACCTACTATAAAGACAACACTCACGTGATTACTGTGAAATACCCCAAGGTTGTTGTTAGCTATTTCGCTCCCTTTACTACAGAAAATAAAATATTCTATATCATTATTGATGGTGCTTATACTGATGTTCAAGCATGTTCTTTAAGCTATCAGTTGCAAAAAACTAAAGTAATAATAGACTCTGTCTTATTTAAACGTTCAAATAATCAGGCAGAAAAATATTTCTTGCTAAGCTATACCGATTCACTTCAAACTGACAATAAAATAGTCGCAAAAGCAAAGCTAAGCCTAGTTAAAGGCGGTGGTCATTTGTTAAATGACGAAATTAATTTTATGAAAAAAGTTTTTGCAAGTGCAAAAATGCCCAAAGAAATATCGCAAAAACAGAAAGCTCTTCTTGAGCAATCAATTACTGTCCTGAAAATGTCTCAAGTGCCTCAACAGGAAGTCTTACCTTATTCAAGAGGTCAAATAATAGCTTCTCTTCCCCCGGGAGAATGGAACATTACTTGGGTTCGCGATAACTCATACTCAATTCTCGGGTTAGATAGGCTTGGATTATTTAAGGAAGCTCGCAGAGCACTTTCATTTATTCTCAATGCTCAATCCGGTCATTATGTACACTATATGTTTAAAGACGGTAAAGACTATGGCATAGGCGTACCTTATCAAGTTTCTGTTTGCCGTTACTTCGGCGATGGCAAAGAAGAATCTGATTTTAATGATGATGGTCCTAATATTGAGATTGACGGTTTTGGTCTTACTCTTCTTGCTATGTGTGATTATGTTACACGCAGCGGAGATTCATTATTCTTTAAAGAAAATTATCCGGTACTCTCTTCCAAAATTGCCGATGTTATAATCCATTCTATTGATTCTAATAACCTTATTAGAATTGATTCCGGACCATGGGAAAGACACCTCCCAGGAAAACAATTTGCCTACACTTCAATTTCTTGCGCAGCAGGGCTTAGGGACTTTGCTTCACTATCATTTCGGCTAAATATTGGTGATTTCCAAAAATATCGAAATGCTTATAAGAAATTACTTGATGGCATCCACTCCGTTCTAGAAGTTAATAATAGGTTTATCAAAGGGAATGCTGCTGCTGTCGATTCAAATTCTTTTGGCTATTTCGATTGCGGAACTCTAGAAGCATTTGGATTTAATCTGATCCCGGATAAAAATTTGTTTCGATCACATTTTAATGAATATGAAAGTAAATTAGGTGTCGAAGGAGGCATACATGGCTTCTCTCGAGTTAATAAAGGTGATTGGTACGATACTGCTGAATGGATAATGCTTGATCTCCGAGCGGCATCTGCTTTGCACAATTTCGGTGATCAAAAAAAAGCACGCTATTTTGTCAATTGGGTGACTGATCAGGCAGCTTTGAATTTCAATTTAATTCCCGAATTATATGATAGAAAAACATCTTTATATGCTGGTTCAGTACCTATGGTTGGGTTCGGAGCTGGCGCTTATGCTATTGCATTGTGGGATGCTTATCCTTAATAAAATTCCTAATATAATTTTATTACAAATATCTAATAATTAATATTTAAAAATCCATTTTCACTTGCAATTATCAAATTCTAAAACTCTTGCTATCCTTCTTTAACATGTCATTTCCTTTACTTTGAAAAAATATCAGTGATTACATAATCATTCGATATCCCAAATTTAAGGGCATTTCCCTGTTGACTCCCAACTTTAGTTAATCCGTAAATTGCTTCAATTGTTCTCAGAATGTTTACATGCGTTACTCCATTGCCTTCTTTATAATCTCCGTGTTTAATATGAGCTCCAGCAATGATTGTGGGGATTCTGTTTCTTATTGAATGATCCGTGCTTGCCGGATCTGTTAACCCGGAATAATGAGTTGAATCGTCATTCTCGTCAAATGTGAATATTAAAAGACTGTTATGTTTTTTTGCCCATTGATAATATTTATCCAGATTTTTTTCTAACCAGGCATCTCCGTCTTTGACGCTTTGTGGTGGAGTTCCGTCATGCATGTCGTCAATTAAATTTGGAATTACAATACTTAATGTCGGCAGCTTTTTAAAATCCGAAGGGAACTGCTTAAATTGAAGATTAGAAGATGTCTTAACTGTTTTACCGTTTGGAATATTAGCAAAACTTATCCATGGTACATGCTTCCTTGCATAATGACCAGATAAAGAAATAGTATCCCCGATTTCAGGAAGACTCTCAGAATACCCCTTAAAAGTATATCCCTTTTGTATTAACTGATGCGCAACGTTATCAGAATGAAAAGGATAATTAGGGTTATTATTTTTATCCGGTGTTCCATCAAAAAATTTTACATCTTGATTACTGCCCGAAAGAAGCCAAAAGTAATTGCCTTCACTGAAATGCTCTTCAGCATACATTTTTGTAAGGTTGGCTCCCTCTTTTATTAAAACAGAATTTAAATAAGGAGCTGCCTTATTCCCGACTATTTGATCATAGCTTTTGTTCTCTTCAATAACAA
>JAJXTM010000130.1 GCA_021783875.1 Bacteroidota bacterium | reverse complement strand
CTAGTCTCTGGTTTCTAGTTTCAGACCCCAGCTTACACTTCCACTTTTCTGAGTTTCCTACCGTAAAAGCCTTCGGGCTTAAATAGTAGGAAGATTAAGAGAATGCCGAAAGCAATTGCATCCTGCCACTGGGAGCTATTGTCCCTTTTGAACTTGGAGGTGAGAACGGTAAAAGTAAACATCAAACTCTTGACTCTATTGATAGTAAATCTATCAATAATAAAATCAAAGAACTCGATTTACAAATCTTAATTACTAGTGGAGAGCTCGATGATGTTGAATCTGATGTCAAAGTACTGCTACAAAAAAATATAAGCAATTAAAATGATCTTGACAATTCAAGGTAATAAAGCTACTTTATCAAGTAACTTTATAAAATTTCTTTACAATATTGGAAATTAATATGTCAAAAATAAATGATAATGAATTAGCATCAAGGCTACGGGAGTCAATCTCCCGTATTTTAAAAGTAATGAAACGTGAAGTAAAACATGACGAACAACTATCGTTAACTGAACGCTCTGCAGTATCTTTAATAAGCAGAAGCCCTCAAATTCTTCCTTCCGAACTGGCTCGTATAGAACAAGTGAGTTATCAGGCTATGTCCCAAATTATTAATAAGCTTTTCAATCTTGGACTGATACAAAAAACATTTTCCGAAACAGATAAAAGAAAGGTTTTTATTTCTGTAACACCTAAAGGGCAAGAGTTCATCAAGTTAAAAAGAAATAAAACCAGTGAATGGTTGGCAAAGTCTATTTCGGAAAAATGTACGGAAAAAGAAAAGACAACATTGGCACTTGCTGCTGAGATAATAGCAAAACTTGTAGAATGAAAAGAGATGAAAATAAATACATTTAGAGCATTTAGTAATCGTAATTATAAACTGTATTTTTCAGGACAATCTATCTCCTTAATCGGTACCTGGATGCAAAGAACTGCTATTTATTGGGTTATATTCGACAAAACGAACTCAAATTTTTTGTTAGGCTTGGTGGTGTTTGCCTCCCAATTTCCTTCGTTTTTGTTATCCCCGTTGGGTGGTATTGCGACTGACCGGTATAACCGTTACCGATTGACATTAATTACACAATCTATGTCATTAGTTCAGGCCGGACTGCTTACGTCAATGGTGCTGTTTACTCATTATAATGTTTGGGGCATTTTTGTACTTAGCATTGTGGAAGGAATAATTAACGCTTTCGATTTACCCGCCAGACAATCGTTGGTTAATGAAATAATTGAGAATAAAGAAAATCTGGCAAATGCTGTCGCCTTAAACTCTTCAATGGGAAAACTGGCCTGGTTGATTGGCCCCGCTGTTTCAGGTATTTTATTGGTAAAATTTGGGGCTGGCATTTGTTTTCTAATAAATGCCTTAAGCTATTTATCTGTAATCATTGCATTGGCATTCATAAAAGTTAGCCCCCATATTCCACAAGCCCGTACTCGTAATGCTTTTGTTGAAATAAAAGAAGGTTTCAATTATATTATAAATACGCCTTTGCTGAGAACCACTATTTTATTGCTCGCTTGTGTTAGTCTGTTCGTTTTGCCTTTTTACACGCTTCTTCCCGTGTTTGCCAAAGTCATGTTAAAGGGGAATGCTGCCACTTATGGTTACCTGAACAGTATGATAGGGGCAGGTTCGATAATAGGGGCAATCATTCTGGCTTCGTTAAAGAGTAATAAGTATATGATTAAAATTTTGTTTAGCAGCCTATTGATTTTGGGCATTGCATTGATAGCCTTTTCTCATATAACCGTTTTACCTATTGCGCTGTTTTTCGCGGCAATCGTCGGCTTTGCCATGATGTTTCAAACAACCGTTAGCCAAACTATTATTCAGGTTGAAGCAACAACAGAAATGCTTGGTCGTGTTTTGAGTTTTTTTTTGATGGCTTTCTTTGGGCTTCAGCCAGTCGGCGGATTGTTGATTGGAGCTGTATCGGAACTTACAGGCGCTGCTAATGCAATTCTTTTTCAGGGAATTTTTGCCGTTATAATAACTATTTCGTTTGTATATTTTATGAGAAAGCAAGAATCTTTACGTACATTATTTAACAAATCATAATTGGATAAAAGATGGAAACAATTCATTGGTATAATTATCTGGCTGCTTTTTTTGCCGGAGGTATTTTGACAAATTTAATTCCTCACCTGGTGCAGGGACTTTCGGGTAACTACTTTCCAACACCTTTTGCAAAGCCCCCGGGGAGAGGACTGTCTTCTCCTCTGGTCAATACTTTATGGGCTTTTGCCAATCTTTTAATTGGATATTTTCTTTTTAAAGCAAGTAAAGTTTCTTTCGATTTCAATCTATTATTACTTATCTTCTTTGCCGGCATGGTAACCATTGGTATTGTATCAGCAAACAACTTTGTTAAAAAAATGAAAAATTAGAAGTAATAAATTTAAGTGATATATTTATTGATCACTTCTTACTAAGTCATTACTTTGTGATTTTTTTAATGCAAAAAAAGATGGAAGGCATAAGAGAAGCACTGTAGAATCGGGAAAGGGATTTTATAATTATAGAATGATATTAATTAAAAATATTAATTTAGATAATTGTAGAAAGAAACTGGTTCCCCTGTAACCTCTATCTACCGTGGCTGTTTTTATACTGGCTTTGTCCAACAACTTTTCTGCTTGATCTATTGCCGGCTTATGCGTATGTCCATTATATGGATTCCTAAAGCTCATTGCTCCTATTATTACTCCTGTCGTTTGTGTCGTAATTATTGATATTCTATTGCCAAACTCATACTTCTTTAATTCTTTCCCTTTCGAGATTCATTCTACTTCCGGTTTGTGTAATGAATAGACTTTATGTTGGTCGTCTTTCTTCTGAGTTAATACTCTGTTAAACAACTCTAATTCTGTTTGATACTCTGAATTCTGCTCTAAATTACGCTCCAATTCTCTTACTAATCTTCCGGCTATGGTTTTTACTTTTCTGTCTGCCTTGCGCGCTTTATCCTGATTCTTTGGATGGTTTCGAAATCTCTGGTCTACAGAGAGCCTCTTCAAATTGCTGCCAGTCAATTTTTTCTGTCAATATGAATAATGGATGTCTCTGATCTATGGTATCCTTTAAGGAGAAGAACATACTTATCTGTGATTCTTTTTCTGTCTTTTGGTTCAGATTTTTATCAATTGCTTTTTTAGATACGTGCGTATAAATTTCAATATTTTTGAATTTTATGTCTCAATAATTCATGGCCACATCTTAAACAAATAATATGTTTAAGACATTAAGCTTATAACGGCGCCTGCTTGATTGGCAGGTTATACCGCTTTTTCTTTTGTATTAGAGTCTATTTCTTAAAATACTTTATTCCATCCAAATCTTTAAAATCAATGTCTTGTGTCCAAACAATAGCATTGTTTTGTTTTGCAGTTATATAAATCAAACTATCAGCCATTGGTATTTTTGTTCAAAGCTGAATTTTGCAGCTTGAATCGCAATGGTGGAATTTACTTCTACAACTTTTGCTTGTTGCATTAAACCAAAGACTTGAATTGCCGAATGCTCATCTTTTTCCGACAATATCTTTTTATATATTTCGTAAAGATTTATTGTTGAAACTATTAATTCATCAGTTCTTTCAATGGCTTGTGCAAATAATTTTGCATTCTTACCTTCGGCTAAATATTCCAACCAACCGGAAGAATCCACTAAATTCATATACGGTCTCCTTCTCTTGCTATTTCCGTATTGATCCCTTTTAGAAAACCACGAGCTTCTTTAATATTTTTCAGGAGAATGAATTCAATTCTATCGCCCAATTGAATAATTTGTAATTTTTGTCCTGGTTTCAGTTTTAAGTTTTGTCTTATTTCCTTTGGAATCACAACTTGATATTTGGGCGAAACTGTTACGGTTGTCATTTCGATACTCCTTAAAATTTACCCAATAAATATATCGATAACTCTTACATATTTCAATATATCATCGATAGCATTATGATACCCATTCTTATGCAGCGGTATAACAGCATGGCTTTTCACGCGTTCACACCTAACAGCGATAAGGAACTGAAAAGCTGCTGCCAACTGACCGACTTTGGCTAAAATTAAAAAATGTTTTTTCCGCTTGAAAATTGCCCAGATATCCGCTTGAAAATTGTTAATCAGACTATAATAGAATTGAGACAATTGCCGCTAATAATCCCGCTGCTAAACCAAATCCAAATGATTGATAAAACGGAACATCATTCACAATAACAGAATTAATCCTAACCCTATCCACCCGCAAAATCCCCTCCCCCAAATACCAAAAATCTAAGTTAATTTCCCGGACAAATAATGTTTGAGAGTCAGATCTTTTGGAATCCGCCGAATCCCTAAAACCAGCAAAGAGCAATCAATGGCGGGGAACGGAGATGACTAAATTTTACATAAATTCTTTTGGCTGGGTCTACTTAGTAGTAGTTCTTGACTGGTATACTAAAAAAGTTGTTGGCTACAAACTAAATCTCAGATCAAAGGCAATTAATTGGATTGATGCTTTGAATAAGGAAAACAAATTAGTATAAGAAATAGTGATGGTTTGGTGTTGACATTTCATTAAAATTTTGTAAGTTTGTCAACAGCAAAAAAGGAATAATTTTATGTTTGGAGAAAGATTAAAAGCAGCCAGGAAAATGGCAGGGCTGTCCCTTCCTCAACTTGCAAGTAAATTAGGCGATATTTCAAAACAGTCATTAAGTAATTATGAGAACGGCAAGAGAAAGCCGGACAGCAAAATACTTATAAGATTAGCAAAGGAACTTTGTGTAAAACCAGATTTTTTCGTAAAGGATAATACTATCCTATTGCAGAAATTTGAATATAGGAAAAAAGCAAAGCTTGGTGTAAAAGAAAAAGAAATGATTGAAGAAAAATCAAAGGACCAGCTTGAAAGGTATTTAGAGTTAGAAAATTTATTAGGAATAAAATCATCATTTGTAAATCCATTAAAAGATTTTCAATTAAGAGAAATTGAAAATGCTGAGGCTGCTGCAAAGCATTTAAGAGACGAATGGGGAATAGGTTTGAATCCAATTAAAAATCTTATTGAGACCCTTGAGGATAAGGAAATAAAATTAATTCAGATTGAAGCCAAAAAGGAATTCGACGGATTGGCGGGGTTCAGCGGTGAAATTCCACTAATAGTAGTGAATAAAAACATTCTGGATATTGTAAGAAAAAGAATGACTGTTGCACATGAGTTGGGACATTTATTATTAAAAATGCCAAAAAACATAAGCGAAAGAGAAAAAGAAAATATCTGCTTTAGATTTGCCGGTGCATTCCTAATTCCAAAAGAAGTAATGATTGAAGAACTTGGCAAAAAGAGAAATCGAATTACCATGAATGAATTAGTACATCTGAAAAATGAATACGGCATTTCTATACTGGGACTGGTAAGAAGAGCAAAAGATTTGAAAATAATAAATGAGGCTATGTATACTAATTTTTTTATGAAAGTTAGAAAAACCGGGTGGGAAAAGTTTGAGCAAGGCGCATACAGTGGAGACGAAAGACCGATAAGAAGAAAGAATCTTGCATTCCGTGCAATAAGCGAGGAGATACTAAGCATAAGTAAAGCTGCCAGTTTGTTAAATAAAACTGTAGCTGATTTACAAGGGGAAATGCAAGTCTTATTATGAAGGTTGTAATAAGTGATACAAACATATTTATAGATTTGCTTAGTGTTGATCTATTAGATGCGTTTTTAGAATTACCGATTGAAGTTCAAACTACGGATTTTGTTTTAATGGAATTGAACCATGAACAACTAAGCATAATAGAAAGTAAAATTGAATTAAACATAATCAAAGTAAATAGTGCCGATGAAAATGAATTAGAAGAAATTACTCATTTGCAAAGAAGCAAACCGAACTTATCAATTGAGGATTTCAGCGTATTTTATTTCGCGAAAAAAAATGATGCAGTAATACTGACCGGAGATAAAGCGTTTAGAACATTTGTTGAGAAAAAGAAAATGGATGTAAAAGGAGTCTTGTGGGTTTTTGATGAAATTGAGAAAAACGCAATGATCAAAAGCAGGGAATTAGCAGAGAGCCTAGAGAAATTGACTAGAATTAATCCCCGCTTACCTAAAGAAGAGTGTAAAAAAAGAATTACAAGTTGGAGGAAGTAAAGGTAAAGCGTTGTGTGGTTTATTGGGATCAAATGACATTTATAACCTCATTCAATTAAGTTCTGATTATAATTTAGTAGATTTAAGTTTAGTTTTACCATTATATTCCGGAGAATTGTAGGATAATAGTTCGAAATAGTTAACAAGATTTTTAAGCTGTTGCAAGTAGATATTGAGAGTCTGTAAACTATTTTGGGTAGCAATATAGAAGCTCCTATGTTAACTTTTACTGACATTTCTACTTTGCTGAATTCATGACATTCTTAATTTGCTATTACAACGGCTGACTCCCGCATAGATTCTAATTGACAAGTATTTTTATTTTCATTACGTTTAAAAACAAACTATGAGAGTTATTTTTTAATTAATTGAGTGGGATATAAAAGTTTAATCAGGGAATTATAGAATTAACAGGGAAACATTAAGGGGTTTCCAATCTTTAAATTCATTTTAAATTTAGATATCCAAAGTTCTTTTCTATTTTATAAATTTTGGAGATTTTATGAATTTAAGATTACTTTTTCTTCTATTAATTATTTCGCTTTATACTATAACAAGCTCAGCACAAACACTAAATGTTCCCTCCCAATATTCTTCAATACAAACTGCTATTGATTCAGCTCAAAGCGGCGACACTGTTCTAGTTCAGCCCGGAACTTATATCGAAAACATTGATTTTAGCAGTAAGAATATTGTGCTTAAAAGCTCTGCCGGTGCAGCTTCTACAATAATAAAACCTGCAAATAATGGGATCTCTGTAGTATGGTTTCATAATTATACTTATACTACTGAAGCTATATTAGATGGATTTACAATAACTGATGGAGGACAAATAACCGGTGGCGGTATAGAATTTTTTGCCGGAGGCAGTCCCATTGTTAAAAATTGTATGATAACAAATTCTGGCAATAGTTACGGGGCTGTTGGTTTTTATTATTCTTCAGCTACTTTAATTAATTGTATTATCTATAAAAACCCAACAAGCGCATTATATTTTGATGCCTCTAATTGGTCACCAATGTTTATAAACTGCACTATAGCAGACAATAACGGTACCGGAGTATTTTGCGGAATATCCCCTGCCCCACAATTAATTAATTGTATTTTATCAGGGAATTCTTCTGCTAATGCAAGCGGAAATGTTAAAATTTCATATTCATTAGTTCAGGGCGGTTTTGCTGGTGTAGGAAATATTAATATTGATCCTTTATTTGTTGATAGAACAAATAATGAT
>JAJXTM010000129.1 GCA_021783875.1 Bacteroidota bacterium | reverse complement strand
GTGACAAGGACAAGTTAAAAGTTGGGAAAGCATTATTGCATTACAAATTCTTGATTTATTGAAAAAAGTAAGAGTGTTATTTGATAATAATACAAAGAATTCTGAGGATAAACTTTTCATCATTATTCAGATATTAAAAACATCATCACGAATTAATAAGAGAATTGCGGATTGAGGAACAATTAGGTATTTTTCTTTTTCAAACTCAATTTCAAAGGCTTCTTTTCTGAGGAAAATAGCAAGATCTCCTTCTTTGGCTTGAAGGGGAATATATTTCACTGGTTCCTTTGATTCTTTCCAAGGCTCTTCATCAACGGGTGAAGCCATTGGATAACCCGGACCGGCTTTAATAATATAACCACTTTGAATTTTTTCTTTTTCTGTAACTCCGGGAGGTAAAAAAAGACCAGTTGAAGTTTTATTCGAGTCTTCCTCAGGTCTTATTAGTAACCTATCCCCCACCACGATAAACTTTGCAAGATTTTTCAAACTAATACCCGGCATAGACAAATAATTCCAATCATGTTAATATAAAAGAAATTTAATATTTATTTATTCAAATATACCGAAGTAAAATCTTATTTTGAATATCTTTATTTATGCCTAAAATATTGAATTGCTTCGAGTTGAATCAATTAATTTTGGTAATACAAAAGGAAAGGAATAGACAAAATTAATTGCAAGATTTTTTAATCTGCTTTCGAGTAATATTTTTTGAATAAATAAACCATAATATATCCTTTTTGAAAAAAGTTTTTGCCAGCTATTTTGGTAGAGCATTTGAGCTTCATTTAAGGATAGGTTTTCTTTTTTTGATTTTAATAATACATCAGCAATAAGTTTTCCGGATTGAAGTGCCATACCTATCCCATCGCCCGCAATTGGGGCAATAATTCCACCTGCATCACCTATCATGAAAGTTCCATTTTCTATTAATTTCCTTTTTCCAAAATAAATATTACTATTTCCATAAGCTGGCAGTTTATTGAGTTTTGCAATAATACTATCCGGGATAATATTTTTTAACATTTTATTCCGGGAAACACATTCAATTAAATTGCTGCGTGAGGTGTTTTTTAAAATCATTCTATTTTCCAGGAAACAAAGTGTAACAATATCATTATCAACTTCATTCATTCCGCAATAGATACCGTTTGATAAGAAAATACGAATTTCATTAGGCATATTATAGTTAAGTTCTGATTTAGGGATATGGAATTTTACTCCATTGAGAAACGATTTCCGTTTTATAAAATTCCGATGAAAAGTTTGATCGAGAGTAGATTGTTTTCCATAAGCCGAGATAACAAATTTACTTTTGAAATAACTGTAATCTATAACATCATTTTGAGCTGAAAGTAAAAAATCATTTCCTATGTTTTCGACTCTGATAATTTCAAAAGGCTGGAATACTTTTACACCGTTTTTAATTGCTTCATTTAGTAATAAATTGTCTAAAGTCGATCTTCTTAATCCGTATGCATGAAAATTTAGATTAGCTGAAATTTCTTTTCCATTATCATTTATAAGTCTGAATGAATCGATTTTATTTGGATGAAAAGCTAAAAACTTTTCAAAAAGTTTCAATTCCTTAATAATGTCAATAACTTCTTTTGAAAGGAATTCGCCGCATAAAGTTTCTCGTGGGAATCTCTTCTTTTCAAACAAACAAACTTTAAGTCCTCCTTTTGCTAAGAAGATTGAAGCCGCAGAACCTGCTGGTCCCCCTCCAATTATCGCAATATCATATATTTCATTATCCATTGTTCAGATCATCCGGCATGAGCACTATGCTCCATCTGAATGCCCATTTCCGTCTAATTATATATTGACATTTTAAACAATTTAGAATAATCTTAAGTTCGCTTTTAGTGAAGCCTTTTCTTACTGAAAGCGGAGCATCATTTTTTACCATAATACTTTTAGAGAAAAGAAATGTAAGTACTTTAATTCCCCAAAATGCAAGTGTTGAACGCCGCAAATCATTAATTATAATTCCAAAGCGAGTTAAAGTTAAGAGATTTGAGAGGATTTCAGTAATTTCTTTTTCATTAAAATGGTGCAAGAACAAAGAAGCGTGTATAAAATCAAATTCTTTTTGTTTAAATGGAAGAGATTTTACATCAGTGCATACTATTTCGCTTATGTTTAGATTATTTTTTAAGTAATTACAAACTCTTTTATTCAAATCAAGACTAATTATTTTTTGATTATTGTCTATTAATGAAATTAAAACATCCGAAGCCCCTGAGCCAACATCTAGAATCTTTAGAGTTGAAAGGTTTTGATTTTTTTTTAATAAAAAATTTAATCCGAATTTAGTAGTTGAGATTCCGCCGAGAAATTTATTGATCAATTTTAATTCATTAAGAGCAATATCAATTCTTTCATCTTGGATAGAAAAATCATCCATTATTTCCGGGTAGTTGATCTTTTTAAGGAACATTAATTACCCTTAAATAATGCAACTTCCATAGAAAGTCCAGGTCCAAAAGCTACCGCACAGCAATAATCATTTTTTATAATAGTATTAGCACTAATTATTTCCTTCAAAACAAAAAGAATTGAAGCAGAGGACATATTACCATAATTTTTCAGAATATTTAATGATGGTCTCATTTCAGCTTCAGTTAATCCCAATCCTAATTGAAGCGAATCTAATATTGCTCTACCTCCGGGATGTAGCGCCCAATGATTTACCTGTTCAGGAACTAAGCCATGAGTATATAATATTCTTTTTAATTCCGGAACGGCATTGTTCAGTATAATTTTTGGAATATCAGAAGAAAGAATCATTTCAAAACCAAAGTTGCCGATTTTCCAACCCATAAATTCAGAAGAATTTTCAAATATTATTGAATCTAAAGAAAGTAACTCAAAACCTTGTGTTTCTTTATAAATTGGAGAGTTTGAAAATAAAGCAGCTGCTGCACCGTCAGCAAAGATAATATTTGCCAAAATATTATCCCGGGTAGCTTCAGTTTGAAGATGGAGACTGCAAAGTTCAACTGAAACAACAAGTACATTGATTGGTAATTCATTTGAAGATTTTGTTGCTTCCAAAACGGAATTGAGTCCTATCAAAGAAGCTGCACAACCCATAAAGCCGATATTTGTTCTTTTTACGGAGACAGGAATATTAAATTTATTTATTAAAAAATAATCCAGCCCTGGAGCAAAAAATCCGGTACATGAGATAGTAATCAATCTATTTATTTTAGAAGGATCAAAATTATTTTTATCAAGTAATTTTTTAACAGCTTCCATAGTCAATTTCTGAGACCAATTCTCATATTCCTCCATTCTGTTTTTAGTAGAAGGTCTAATGTACTTTCCCTCAGACGAATAAAATTTGTCGGAATTATTTTCATCAGCATCTGGGACAACAAAATATCTATTTTCAATTCCGGAATGATATGCGGCGGCATCGATCATTCTTTCAATAGCAGGGCGAACAGCCATTCTTTTCTTAAGCTCAAGGGCAGCATTATTTTGTGAAACTTTGAATGGTGGATTTGCAGTTTCAATATCTACAAGCATTTCTTATTTCTCATTGTTTAGGAATAAAAATTTAAATTAGTAGTTCAAATGTCCGCAATCCAATTTACATTATTTATAACTAAATTTGCTATGATACAATTCATACATTATGCGATTAAACGCATTGTTAATTTTTAATTATGAATTATGAGTATTGAATTAAGCTCAAAATATTTATTAATAAATGAAAAAAGTCTTATTTATAACATATTATTGGCCTCCGTCAGGGAAAGCTTCACTGCACTGGCCTTTAAAAATGATAAAATTTCTTCCTGAATTTGGGTGGCAGCCGATAGTTTTGACTGTTAATGAAGATACCTTCTCAGCTAAAGATAACAGCTTAATTAATGAAGTGTCTGATAATTTAAAGGTCATTAAGACAAAGACTTTTGAACCATTCGATATTTACAAAAAATTTACCGGGAAAAAGAAAGACGAGCAGCTTATTGCGTCAGAGACAATTTCCACCACAAATAAAAAATTAGCACACCGTATTTCGATATGGGTAAGGATGAATCTTTTTATCCCCGATGCAAGGATTGGCTGGTATCTTTTTGCTAAGCGAGCCGGGGAAAAGCTTCTTAAAACAGAGAATATAGATTCTATTATTTCTATTGGACCACCTCAAACAACGCACTTAATAGCACATAGTTTAAGCAAGAAATTTAATATCCCGCATATTCCGGTATTTATTGATCCATGGGTCGATATAATTTATTATAGAAATTTTAGGAGGAGCAAATTAACATTAGTTATTGACAATTATTTAGAAAAAAAAGTTCTTTATAATTCAACAAATTCAATATTTGTAACTAAGACAATGAAGGAAGACTACATAAGGAAATATTCCTTTCTGAAGGATAAATCTCAAGTTTTGTATTGGGGATATAATGAAGGTGACTTTGAAGGAATGGTTTCTCCTATGAAAAATGAAGAAGTAATTGTTCATGCGGGAAATATTTTTGATTTTCAGGACATTCCAGCATTTTGGGATAGTATTAAGAAAGAATATGACAAGGGTAGGAATCTAAAATTAAAATTTATCGGGACAGTAGCACCAGTAATTATGCGATCAATAGAAGCAGCAGGGATTAGTAAAATTACAGAATATGCAGGTTTTCTCCCTTATAAAGAAATGATACAAGAATTAAATAAAGCTTCATATTTATTGGTATGCGTTACTGAACCACGTCATGTCCCGGGAAAATTATTTGAATATTTACGGATTGGAAAACCGATAATCGCATTCGGTAATGATAATGATGAAGTAAAACATATATTAGCTGAGACAAATTCGGGAATGATTTTCAAGTATGATGATAAAGAAAGTGATTTTTTTAATAAAGTAAAAAATTGTGAAAGGAATTTTGGTTCAATTGTCATTTTTGACAGAAAGAATATTGCTCTTTCTTTATCAAAGATATTAGATTCAACTGCGGAATGATGGATATTGAAATAATTATTCAGATTAAAAATAAATATAAAAATGTATTAATATTTTTTTACAATAAGCAAAATATTATTAGAACAATTAAAGAATAGGAAAGAGACAATTAATATTAGATAAATCCCCTTTCCCATTTTTAATTCCCTGAATAGCTTTAATTTGAAATACTCATAGGATTGGTTAAAGTCAATAACAATTATATAGCCAAATGAGAAATGTTTTGATTTTTTATCTAGTGTGTAGAGATAATGGCCACAAAGAGATTATAAAATATTATATTTCCAAAAGTAAATATTTAAATGAATTATTAAATTAAATAAAAATTATTTCATTTAATTTAACCAATTAAATATATTTAAATTTTGATTATTAAAAAAAAGGATTCTTTCTTGAGAAACATTATTATTAGGATAATATCATTGATTAAAGGCTTTTTTTTCCTTTTAAATCCCGGGATTTACTTAGGGTTTATATCCTCTCCGTTGATTTTTTTTGGCAATGCATTAAAACTTTCTCGCTGGATTTCCCAACAAAATAAGAAAAAGTTAAAATTTAATGACTATTTCAAATTAGTAAGGAATTACGGAGATAGATTTAGGCTTCATGAATTTGTATTAAAATCTGAAAACCTAACTAATACTCAGATTGATTATTTAGAATTTGGTGTAGCGGAAGGGACATCTTTTAAATGGTGGCTAAGAGAAAATAAAAATGAGAATTCCAGATTTTTTGGTTTCGATACTTTTGAAGGACTTCCCGAGGATTGGGGAATTTTTAAAAAAGGTGAAATGACTACTACTCAATTAAAAATTCAAGATGAAAGATATAAATTTATTAAAGGATTATTTCAAACAACAATAACTGATTTTCTTAAAGATACTAAATTTGATAATACTATTAGAAGAGTTGTGCATCTTGATGCCGACTTATTTTCATCAACATTATTTGTTCTAACTTCAATTTATTATTTACTAAAACCAGGTGATATTTTAATTTTTGATGAATTTTGTGTCCCTAACCATGAGTATTTCGCATTTAGAATTTTTACAGAGTCATTTAATTTAAGTTATGAAACGATTGGAGCATTTAATAATTATCTTGAAGTGGCTTTGAAAATTCTATAACATTTAAAATTAGTCCAAGTTAATTATTCTATCATTCGTTAAGAATTATATTACCTTCGGAATATAACTAGAACAATTAAATTCTATTAATTTAATTGGTTAGTTTATGATCTTATTGATTATAAAAAGTAAATTGGATGTATATTCTAAATGAGAATATCCTTTTATTCTTTCAATACCCTTCAACTTCAATATTTGTTGCAAATCATTATCTTCCAATAGTTGGCATAATTTATCTGCAATATCTTTTTTGTCATTCGGGTTAAATAATACTCCGGCATCTCCAACTTGCTCCGGGATTGCTACAACATTTGATGCGCATACAGGAACTTTTAATGCAAAAGCTTCATAAATAGGGATACTAATACTTTCAAATAAACTTGGCATTACCATTACCTGCGACATAGAAAATAAATATGGTAAATCTTTATAATCGATATATCCGATTAAAATTATCCTTTTATCCAAATTCATTTTGTTTATATGATTTATTACATTCAAATAATTATTTTGTTTAGCCCCGCTTAAAACTAAATATATATTCTTATTTCTTTTTAATACAAGATTAAATGCTTCAATTAGTTTTATATGGTTTTTATGCGGCCAAAATGACGCAGGGTAAAAAATATAATTATCAGGTAAATTATACTTTCCTTTAATAATTGATTTTTCCTTTTCATCAATTATAAAATTCAATAATTGAATCGGAGGAGGGGCGGGAATAACTATTATTTTGTCTTTATTTATTTTAAGATGTTTTTCAATATCTTGCCTTACATAATTTGATTCACAAATTATTTTCTTTGCATTTTTACAAAGAAATCGATTTACAATAAATCTCATAATCCTTAACTGAAACGAAAAATACTCTGGATAATAGGCTTCTTGAATATCATGTAAGGTCAGAATAAAAGGCTTAGACGCAAAGAATTGTGTATATAAAATTACACGTGGTGAAAAGAATAAATCAATATCTTCATAAGCTTCCTTATTAACAGATTCAAATAATGGAGCTTTAATCAAAGCTAATAATTGAATTCCTTTGATAATTTTCTTAATAAGACTTAACTTAGCTACAGATACTTTTCTGACTTCAAGATTATAAGTATTGATACTATCAGTATCCGAATCTGTAAAAATAATATACTGGTAAGTTTTCTCTTTATATAAAGCATCAATGAGCGATTGTGTATATTGTAAAGTCCCACCAGAATCTTTATTTACAAAAGCAAGTATCCCAATTTTTTTCAAGATACTTTCCACCTTACCTTCATCGAATGAGCTAAT
>JAJXTM010000128.1 GCA_021783875.1 Bacteroidota bacterium | reverse complement strand
TCATACTGAAAATTCATGAATTTATTGCCTATTTATTTTTAAGAGGTTAAGAAATATAATTAACTAAATTTTAAAATTGAAATGGAATTTTAGTTCAATGATGAATTCCATTTTCAAATGTGACCAGAGAGTCATTTGTTATTAAATAACTGATGTTCATGAAAAAGAAAATGCAATTATATTTTTCCCATAATTGGAAAATAAAATTTAATTAAATCAAAAATAGATTAAAATATATATTAAAGAATTGGCTTAAGAATTGATATTTATAAATATAATTTCTTATTAAAGGTGAAATATGATAACAGATGAAAACTATAATCTCCCACTATTACCGATAAGAAAGGCAGCTAAGATTTTAGAAATATCTGTTCATACTTTGAGGATGTACGAAAAAGAGGGACTAATAATTCCATTCAAAAAAGAATCGAGCCATAGATTATATTCAAGTTCAGATATAGAAAGACTAAAATGTATAAGGAAAGCAATCAATGAAAGCAAAATAAGTATCGCCGGGATTAAAACTATTTATTCTATGATACCCTGTTTCCAGATATTAAAATGTTCGCAAACCGATAGGGAAAATTGCAAAGCCTACAATGAACATGCAATACCTTGCTGGTCTTATAATCATATAAGCAACCCATGTAAAGGCCGGGAATGCCGAAGCTGCCGGGTTTATTTAGATTATTCGGATTGCGGATCCATTAAAGATTTTATTAAAGAATCCTTCTCTAAATAATCTTACACTTAAAATATATAATTTCTCATCTTTTATCTTAATATATTTAATTATTTTTTTATAATTTTATAGTACAACTATATAAAACTTTGATCTTTGAATCATATTCAAATTGATGTTTTTTACTTTTTTCTTTTAACTTTTAAAATTATTGGAGATTATAAATGAAAAATATAGTTTATATATTTCTAAGTATTCTATTTATAATTACTTCGCCAAATCTCTTCCCCCAAACCGCTAGAAGCATAGTAAAAGAAGGTTTGCTTATTCAAAGTAAAATATTAAATAAAGAAGTGCGATATACAATTTATTTGCCTCCTGACTATGAGACTTCTTCTCGCTACTACCCTGTTCTTTATTTGCTTCATGGTTATACAGACAATGATATCGGTTGGATTCAATTCGGTGAAGCTAACTCAATAGCCGACAAAGCCATATCTAACGGAGAAATTGCCCCTATGATTTTGGTAATGCCGGACGGCGGCGTCTCTTGGTATATAAATAATTATAACGATTCTGTTCGTTATGAAGATTTTTTCTTTAAAGAATTTATACCTTACATTGAATCACATTATAGAATTCTTACAGAAAAAAGATTTAGAGCTATATCCGGACTTTCTATGGGCGGCTACGGTTCATTAGTTTACGCTCTTAAACATCCTGATATGTTTTCTTCCTGCGTTGCTTTTAGCCCGGCTATATATACAGATCAGGAAATTATTGATATGAAAGGTGATTGGTGGAAAAATGTTCTAGGTGTTGTATTTAACTCTGAATTAAATGGCAAAAACAGAATTTCAAAACAATGGGAAGATAATGATCCTTTTTATTTGGTTAAAAATGGAGATATAAATAAAATAAAAAGCGTACGATATTATCTTGATTGCGGTGATAATGACTTTTTATATAAAGGTAATGCTGCTTTCCATGTTTTGCTAAGGGATTTGAATATTCCGCATGTTTACCTTATGCGTGAAGGTACGCATAGCTGGACATATTGGAGAAGCGGTTTGCTGGACGGATTAAAATTTATTAGTGCTTCTTTTCATCAGCAGTAATCTTTCATCTTCTAAATTTTAAGATAATTGTAACTAAATGCCGGTAACTCCGGCATTTTTTTTAAGAACGTCTTAAAATGAAAATCCTTCTCAAAATATCTCTTAAATATTCATAAAATGTTTCGATTTTAAGCAATTTTGGATGGTATGGTTATTGGTTAATTCGCTTAAAAATATAAGGAAAAATGAAATGGTTTTAGCAGATATTATTTTATTAGCTTTTGTCACCGTCTTTTCGACAGGTGCACTTTATTTAATAACCGCCTTTATAGTATATAAAATAAAAAATAGAGGCAAAGCAAAACCTTATATGAAAAAATCGTTAGTCAAAACAGTTACCACAATGTTTCAAAAACCAGTTAAACCGGTTAATAAAATTGAACAAAGGAAAAATATTCCGGAACAAAATTTTGCTTACGCCTACAATGATCAAAGACCTGTAATTTATGTGCAAAGCAGCGAATCCGATTTAATCTATAATGACTTTTATGTAAAACAGAATCTACAGACTCCACATCTTAACAGACCTAAATTAAAGAGACCTGCACCGAAAAGAGAAATTAGGTTTAATTAACAAGATGAGAGCATCAATTTAAAAAATAAACAAGGAGCCAATTTAATAAAATATAATATTTACTATAAAATTTTTTCCATAATATAATCATCCATTACAAAACCTTCACCGATATCCTGAACAATTGATTCTGTAACTCGAAATCCGATTTTTTCATAGATTTTTATCGTAGCTAAGTTATTTTTATTAACTGTCAGTCTTATTTTATCTAAATTATTATCCTTTGCAAACTTTTCAATAAATTTAATTGCATTTTTGGCATATCCTTTCCCCCGCTCGGATAATCTTACATATATTTTACTTAAAAACAATTCTTCCTTGCGAATTTGAACGCCTATATAGCCCACCGCTTTATTGTTTTCTACTATAAAGAAATAATAGAAATTATTTTTTAATTGCTCAGTTATTGCATGTTTTGATTGAAATTTATCCAGCATGTAACTGACTTGCTTTTCCCCGATAATAGGAATATAGTACTCAGTCCATATTTCCCTGGCAAATTCCTCTAATCTTTTTATTTCTTTTTCTGTTTTAACTTCAAGATACATATTGTTAAAATTTATTTAAATAAATCTATAGTATTGAACTATTCCCTAAAAAGTATACATAAAGTTAAGCAACTTATGAATTAAATTCTTCGCTCATTTTAATTCTATATTCAACCGGACTTAAATAACCTAAAGATGAATGCAATAGATTCCGGTTATAAAATATTTCTATGTACTCAAAGATCTCATTTATTGCTTGTATACTGGTTCCCTCTGTCAGAATGAAAGATCACTTGCTCAGAAGGATTCCGGTTGGTTACAGCCATTTTTATAGCATTTACCACTATAGATGCCTATGCTCTGCACTTGCTACTGATCTTCCTGAATTTAATACCAGCTTTATTGCAGATATCTTAAATTCCTTATCAAAGCTTCTACGAACCATTTTTTCTGCCATTTTATTATCTCCTATATTTTTACTTTTATTAATATTGTTGCTTTTCTCTTTGTCTACAAAACGGGGGATAGTTCAATTTATAATTTGTTTATTAATAGACTAAAATATTTAGTCTATTCTTCTTCCAATTAATGCTACTGCTTGGTTGCCGTTTTCACCTACTATGATTACTGTCTTTCCTTTTACTGCTATCCCATAGTAGTAAAATCCGCTTAGCTCAGGATACTCATGCCAACTCGATCCATTATAGTGCGCCACAACTTCATCTAACGGAGGAACGAGCCTTATTCCTCGAGCGAAAATATTATTGCTCTTATCTCCTCTTATCTCGAAAAAACGAGTATTAGTGTCAAATGGGATTTCTTCCCATCCGTTGCCTTTGTTCTCAAATAATCCATCTCCGGCTGCATACATCGTACTCCCATCTGGAGTTCCCCAAACCGAGAGTACATTCTTTCCCGTATTCCACTGAATTGAATCTACTTGTGTCCCATTGAGCTTAAAGATTTTTTTTATTCCGTTAACATTAATTAAATCTGAGACAGGAACGTATGCAGTTGTCTCTCCTGTTTTTGCGTCTGTTGTTCCCCAAACACTAAAAATATCGGTGCTGGTTCCTAAATCTATCGATTTCCCTTGTTCATTAGTATAATAACCATTTTCGTTTGTATAATAAATTAAGGTCCCACCTCTACCAACAACATAAAATTTTTCTTTATTTGCTCCCCAAATTCTCAGGAGAGCACCTTTTATAAATGGATCTATGCAAGGATAGTGTGAATATGAAGTCTCATTCCAATCTATTATATCCTCACCATCAGTTAAAAATTGATTGTTAGGGTCAAAAGAAAAGATCGCTGTAGACATCCCAAAAAAATTCCCAGCAACTGTACAATTATAATTATATATGTTGTATGCGACTCGCTTTAGCTGCCAACTTCTGCCATCCCATTTAGCAATATTATAATCCAGCTGATAGTTTTGTCCGGTAGAGTCTTTTAAATAAATTCCCCCTACTGCATAAGCCAGAGAATCATTTATAATAGTGACATCATTAAGCATGCTAGAATTGCCGTCTCCAAGAATGAATGTTTGCCATTCATAATTATTGCTCGTTGTATCAGGTAAGATATTACTTGTAGGTGATGTAGGGCTTTTGCAGCTTTCGAATGTAAATATTAAAAACAAGGATAAGATAAAAGTTGAACATAAAAGACAGTTCAATAATCTTTTGCGTGAGCAGATTTGATTCATATTATAACCCGATTTGCAAATAAAAAGACAGAGTTGTACAAAAATTGCTAATTATTTTCAGAAATTAATTACATTGGAAGTAGAAAGAGAAGAGTTGTCCAAACCTAAAATAAGAAAAGTACCCTAAGTTTATTTTATATTCCATCATTACCCACCTAAACAATAATAAAATTTATAATTAAACTGTTTAAAAAAAACCTTAAAGTCAAGAAAAAAATACAATTATAAAAATATTTTTTTATGTGATTCCTAATAATTGTGAGAATATGCCAATTTTATTATTTTCTCAAGGATAAAGTCTAAGATTCTCCCAGTATTTATTATAATTATCGTGGAATATTTGTATAAATTAGCCCGGTTGGTGAAGTATCACTTGAATAGTAAGAAATGGATACTACCCCATCATTATTAACTGTAACAGCCGGACTCCATTGCAGCGAAGACTCGCTTGCAATAGTAGAAACATTTCCCCATGAAAATTGACCGTTTGTAACAGTACCCTTTAGCATATAAACATTGCTGGTTAATCCGTATTGAACCGAACAGCCTGCCCAGACTGCATAAATGCTTCCAGGATGATTAGGGCTTTGATCAACAAATAATCTTGGATAACTATCCGCTCTTATAGAGAACTGTTTAACATAATAATTGTCATCGTTACCATTGTATTGCCCTATTTGATTAATGTTAACGGTTATTTGATTATTAAACGTTCTTCCCTGGTCGGTAGAGCGCTGAACTATTATCGAGGTAACTGGGATCTTTGGTATCAATTCTTGTCCCCAACTGAGGAATAATTCGCCGCTGGGTCCAACAGCAACTGATGTACCTGAATATCCGTAATTTTGAGGTGGTTTTACTTTATAAATAGAATAAAAATTTATCCCACCAGTGTCATTGATATATAAAGTAATATATTCAGATCCACCAGAGTAACTGGTACATGCGACATAAATGTTAAAAGAGCCATTATTGTTTCTAACTGGGCTAATTGCAAAAGATGGACGATCAATTATACCAGGTGATTCTACATATATAATTTTTGTACCCGTCGAAGTAAGCGAAGGTTCCCATGTTTGTCCACCGTCTGTAGATTTCCGCATATAAAAAGCACCTTCAGTTTTAACTTGGTAGAAAAAGTAAGCAATACCATCTGGGTCAAAAACAACCACTGGGTCGCCGGCTGAAGTATTATCCGGTCCGGTAAAGTTTTCATAAGCTGTCCAGCTATTACCTCCGTTAGTTGAAAAATAACAGCCAATACCATTTGTAAGACCGGGTTGTTGTAATATTGCTCCAGCAATAAGATTGTTTGAATTAGTAGGATTGACTGCAGTTGGTGTTTCTACCTGAGCGTTGACGCTCGGATAAACGTAAGTTTGAGAGTATGTTAAACTAAATAAATAAAAAACTAAACAGGAAATGGATATAAATACTTTCATAAAACCTCCTTAATTTAAATTTATATAACGTTTAATTAACAAATTATAGCAACATTTATGGAGGTGATCTTTTTAAAGTAATCGTATTTTATTCTTTCTATCTTTTCCCCATTATTATATAGGCATTATCGCCGCTAAAACCAACCGCAACTATTGTGTTGCCTTTTATGTTTACTGAAACTAATCTTCCTGTTATGTACGGAAGAGGATTATTAATATAGTTAGTCCAGCGAATACCATTGAAATGGGACAAAGTACCGTTAGATCCACTAACTAAAATATCGTTATAATTTTGTCCGCTAATGTCATCAGTATAAATCTGAGGTAATCCATATACTTTTGTCCACGTAGAATTCAATGAAGAAGATTCAAATAAGCCATCACCAGCAATATAATACTTACCATCAGCAGTAAACCATACCGAACTTAAGCTCCAAGGTAGACTGCTATCAGGAAGAACAGTTACTGTATTATTTTGTATCTGTAATAATTTCATCCCTTCATTTGTATATTTATCTGAGGCAACACAAAGGATTTGCTGTAAACCATGCAAATCAATATTGCCGAATATATTTTGAATTGGTAAAGTGGTTCTGCTTTCTACTTTTTGCCAGATTCCGTTATAAAAAGCAATAGTTCCTTGTGTACCTACGAAATAAATATTCGATGATGATGTACCATATATTTTAGTTAAATAACCGTCGTTTTGGCTCAATACTCCCATATCAAATAAATTATATTGCGTCCAAGTTTCTCCATCTCCATGGATTGGAACTCCCGATGAAATCCAAATATCATTTGATGAAAATGCAAATATGCCATAAAAAGGTGAAATTACTTTACCATTGTTGGTTTGGACGGCAATCTTTAATTGTTGCCACATTTTCCCATCCCAATGGACGGCATTATAAGGGAAAGGATCAGGCTGACCTGTAGAATCAGTAAGATATATTGCGCCAACAACCCATATATCAGTATCATTAATTATAGCAACATCATTTAAGTAGCTGCTGCCTGCAGAGGTATTTCCAAAAGTAAATGCTTGGAAAGTAAAATTGCTGCTTGTCGTATCTAGTGGATTGTTTGGCTTTGGGGCGGTTGGGCTTTTACAGCTTCCAAATGTAAAGAGTAAAAATAAGGATAAGATAAAAATTGGAAATAAGAGTTTGTGTGACAATGATTTATTTCTATAGTTTAGTTTCATATTAGATCTATAGAATGTATATAGAAAAAAAGGAATTTAGAATTGTATTTATTAATCTATAACAGGGAATCTTAAAGTAAAAGTATGGTCGAGAAGAAATACTCAAGTTTAGAATAATAGAAACTGCTGATCTTAATTCACAAACCACCATAACCCCATATAGTAATCAAATAATTAGTTTTAAGCTATGAAATATGAGTCCTAAAGTCAAGGAAAATTATGTCCGCCGCATTGGACGCATTGGATCCCACAAAACTGATATAGAGAATT
>JAJXTM010000127.1 GCA_021783875.1 Bacteroidota bacterium | reverse complement strand
TATCCTTTTATAAGCAATTATAATTATTTTGCAGATCTTCAAGGTTTAGGAATAAATGTTAATTATAATATTTGGAAAATTTGTTTGGAGACCGCCGCTTCTTTTTATCGGAAGCAAAATTCGTCGTTATTACTTTATGAAATCCCTCAAACATCATTTAATTTAGGGGTTTTTTACAGGGATATTTTATTTGACTCAAATCTAAATTTGAAGACAGGTTTTATTGCCTATTTAAATGGCGAATCAATCGGACAAACAAACACAAAGGTACCTTCATCTCTAAATATCGATTATACTTTATCGGGCGAAATTAGAAAAGTGGCAATGGTTTATTTTACTTGGGAAAATTTACTTAACAGTCAATATTATATTGTTGCCTATTACCCAATGCCCGGAAGAAGCATTCGTTTCGGAATATCCTGGGAATTATTTAATTAAATTTTTATGGTGGCTCTTATAAGCTAAGCATATCTTTAAATTTGATTGCTTGCCTTCTTGAAACCTCTATTTTGACTCCGCCTTTTAATTTTACCAACAAACCGCCGTTCATCCATGGTTCAATATTTTCAATAAACTTTAAATTAATAATATGCTTTCGGTTTGCTCTAAAAAATGTTCTGCTGTCTAATCTTTCATCAAGATAATTCAAAGTACGAAGGATTAAAGGCTTAAAATCATCAAAGTAAAGTCTTACATAATTTCCCTCGGACTCAAATAATCTGACAGTGGATAACTTAACAAACCAACACCTTTCTCCATCCTTAACAAAAACTTGATCATCTTCCGCTAATATAGGGTGGTCTGAATCATCAGTAATATTTTTCCTGTTAATTTCAATTATTTTTTTTATTGTTGCTTCAAGCCTTTTTGGCTCAATAGGTTTTAAAAGATAATCCATAGCATTGTATTCAAAAGCTTTAAGGGCATATTCGTCGTATGCAGTTGTGAATATAACAGTCGGAACGCTATCTAACTCTTCCAAAAGTTCAAAACCGTTTTTACCTGGCATTTGTATGTCTAAAAAAATTAGATCGGGTTTCAAATCAGAAATTTTGCTTATAGCATCTTCTACATTAACTGCCTCACCTATAATATTAATCTCCTTATAAGGGGAAAGCAATCTCCTTAACTCAACTCGGGCTAATCTTTCGTCATCAATTATTATAGCTCTCATTTTCGCCTCCTAATGGAATTATTATTTCTGCTGTTACTTCATTCTTAGATGTATTCTTTATAGAAAAAACAGCTTCATCATTGTATATTAAATGAAGCCGGTGCTTGGTATTACTTATCCCGAATCCGTTGGAAACTTGAAGTGATTTCTCGTCAAGTGTACCGCTGTTTTTTATTATGATATGAAGTTTTGAAACTTCCAGCATTGTAGAAATATGAATATCTCCGCCTTCAGTAATTTTTGATATCCCGTGTTTAATGCCGTTTTCAACTAATGTTTGAATCATAAGAGGAGGGATTTCAATCTTTGCAGTATCCGGATCGATCTCGATTTTGTATTTTAATCGTTCTTCAAATCGTATTGATTCAAGTGCAAGATAATCTTCAACAGCTTGCATTTCTTCTTCAAGCGACACTGTCTCAGTTCGTTCCATCTTAAGTGTATATCTTAAAATATTGGAAAGGTTTGTAACTGCAGTCTGTGCGCTTGAGGGTTCCTCATCAACTAACGCCCTTATGCTGTTTAAAGCATTGAAAATAAAGTGAGGGTTAAGTTGTGATTTCAAAGTTTTTAACTCAAAATCTTTAACCGCTGCTTCCCATACTAACGATTCAATTTCAACGCGTTTATAATTTTCAAAAAAATGAATTGAAAAATATATTAAAGCCCACAAAAGTACCATACTGCTTAGATTAACAATTCCCATTAAAGGCGGCCCAATCTTAAATTGTCCCGCTTTTATTAACCCCGATTCAATATTTGCTGTTAAGTATAATACAAACATTGAGAAACCAATAATTATGCAGGCAGAAAGAACACGAGGTGCAATTTTTTTTAATGGATAATTTAACCATCCGTTCCTTTTGATAATATTTCTTAAAATATGAGTGAATGATATTCCGGTTAAACTGAGATAAAGGGTTAGTATTAATTTTTGCCATGAAAATTTATCGAAAGAAGAAATGGCAGTTATATTTAAAAGTGCAAAAAATGCCCAACCGGATAACTGGCTAACCCAATAAGCGCGCTTTCGGTAAGATAACATTTCACTTTTGGTCATACTATTTGAGGTTGGTCCCTTTTTTGAAACGTTAAGCCAGCTCAAATCTAAAGCATTCATTTTCATTTTTTACTTCTAAAGCTAAATTCCATTTAATCTGCTTTGTGCTTTCATGCCGGGATTGATCCGGCTCAAAAAATAATTATTCCACCTCGGCAAATTAATTTAAGTCGGCTAACTTGATAGATTTATTATTATTAACGGTGATAAATAATGATAAGCGGGTTAAAATAAAAAGTCGAACTAAGGATTCGATCTTAAATAAGTTTATAAATAAAATTTTATGGATAATATCGTATTCCTATTGCTCCGTCTAAACCAGATCCAAAATCTGGAGCTAAACCTACCAAGACACCTACTTCAACAAATACTTCTAAGGGTGTTCGTATTGGTAAAATATCAACTCCAAAAACTCCCCTTACACCCAATGCAGCATTTTTATCACTGCGAAAATTTTTATTCCAAAAACCTCCATTGCTCCCAAATCCCAAAGCAACTCCAGGACCTGCATATAAATTAGCAATTCTTGAATTAAATGCATCAAAATGCCATAAATAATCTGCATTTAATCTTGGATTTCCGAAATATGATGTTCCAAAATCGAAAACAAAAGCATTTACCTGAGTTTGCCAATACTTTAAAGTTAATCCCGAAGGGTCACCAAGCATTATCCCAAATCCTAACTCTTTTCTGCCCGGGGATTGAGCTCTTAAACTAAAATTTATAATAATCAATAAACCTAGAACCAAGAATAACTTTTTCATTCTTATTGCCTCTCCACAAATTGTAATTTAAACATTTATAATTTCAAGTTAAAAAAGTATTATCTAAGTCACATTAAAAAAAATAATTTCAAATTTTGATGTTCAGTTGCGTCAAACTTATTTATTCTTTTAACTTAAGTTTTATAAACCCGCGAAAAGGGGACAAACATCTATCGTTTTAATAGGCACTTGTCTCTTTATCTTCATAAATTTATTAATGTTTAGCCTAAATTTATTAAAATGTCATTTAGTTTGCTTAGATTATTCTTCCAGTCTAGTTGTTTGGCTTGCTCTCGTTCGATAACATCTTTAGCTGCATTTAATATGAATTTTTCATTAGATAATTTTTTCTCGATTCCAATGAGAGAATTTTCTAATCTTGAAATCTCTTTTTGAAGTCTGCTTTTTTCAACTTCAAGGTCTATTAACCCTTCAAGAGGAATATATATCTCACAATTATTAATTACAGCTGATGCACTTGCCTTTGGTTTACTCAGATTTGCATCGACAATCACTTCACTGACTCGGGAAAGTTTTTTTATGTATTCAATTTGATACAATGTGACATTCTGCGATTTCAAATAAACAGTAATAAATTTTGATGGTGCTATGTTCATTTCTCCGCGGATATTTCTGATAGCAGTAATTATATCCTGAACAAATTTCATCTCCCTTTCTGCAGACAAATTTATCAAAGAATTATTTAACTTAGGATATTGTGATGTAGAAATGCTTTCACCGTCTTGTCGTTTCTCAATTGATTGCCATAATTCTTCGGTAATGAAAGGCATAAAAGGATGAATTATTTTCAAAAGATTTTCGAAAACAGCTAAAGCCCTGGTAAGAACAGAAGATTTTATTTCCTCTCCATCTGCATAAAGCCTGTTTTTTGCTAACTCGATATACCAATCACAGAAATCGTTCCATGCAAATGAATAAATAATCTTTATAGCATTATTTATTTCAAAACTTTCCATTGCGTTATTCAGGCTTTGTAAAGTTTGATTTAGCCTTGAATAAATCCAATCGTCGGAGAAGTCAAGGTGCTTGTCTATAAGATCTTTTTTCACCTTAATATTTACTGCATTCATTAATAGAAATCTCCCTGCGTTCCAAAGCTTATTTGCAAAATTCCTTCCGAGTTCACATTTTTCTGAACTGAACAGAACATCTTGACCTAAAGGCGCTAAATAAATTACCGTGAATCTTAAAGCATCAGCTCCGTATTCCGAAATTACATCCAGAGGATCAGGAGAATTACCAAGCGACTTGCTCATTTTTCTACCCTGCAGATCTCTGATAATACTTGTAAAATAAACGTTCTTAAACGGGATAGCATTTTTAAAATGAAGTCCGGCTATAATCATTCTAGCAACCCAAAAGAAAATAATATCCGGAGCGGTAACTAAAGTATCGGTAGGATAATAATATCTTTGCTCATCTTCTGTTCGGAATACTTCGTAAGCCCATAACCAGCTAGATGCCCAAGTGTCAAGTACATCCTCATCTTGTTTCAAATTTTTTGAGCCGCAATGCGGACATTTATCCGGCCTTTCTACTGAAACAATTGGATTCTTGCATTCAAGATTACAATGATCATCTCCGACACAATACCAAACCGGAATCCTATGCCCCCACCATAACTGTCTTGAAATGCACCAATCTCTTATTCCGCCCATCCAATGCTCATATGTCTTCACCCAATGATCAGGATGAAATTTTATCTTTCCTTCTTTTACTGCCTCTAATGCTGGTTTGGCAAGCTCTTCCATTTTCATAAACCATTGTTCGGATAAATATGGCTCAATCGGAACTCCGCCTCTTTCCGAATATCCGATTTTAGTTTGATAATCTTCAACCTTTAGAAGTAGTCCATATTCTTCTAAACGCTCGACGATCCTTTCCCGGGCTTCATAACGGTCTAATCCTCTGAATTCATCAGGTACATTATGATTAAGCGAAGCATTATCATTAAAAATATTTATTACCTCTAATTTATGACGCTTTCCCATTTCATAATCATTAATGTCATGAGCAGGTGTAACCTTTACGGCGCCGGTTCCGAATTGCATATCAACATACTCATCGGCAAAAATTGGAATTTCTCTATCGGTAAATGGAAGTAGTACTGTTTTTCCAATGTACTTTTTGTATCGTTCATCGTTTGGATTTACCGCTATACCTGTATCACCCAGCATTGTTTCCGGTCGAGTAGTTGCAACAGTAATATATTCATCACTATCATCTATTCGGTATTTGAAAAACCAAAGCTTTCCGTTAACTGTTCTATAATTCACCTCTTCATCAGATATAGCAGATTTAGATGCGGGACACCAATTTACCATGCGATAACCGCGGTAAATTTTCTCTTCGTTATAAAGCTTTACAAATGCCTCTAGTACTTGCTTATAATAATGATCATCCATCGTAAAGCGCTCTCGCTCCCAATCGCAGCTAACACCAAGTTTCTTTAATTGCTGAATGATTATTCCGCCATATTTTTTAGTCCATTCCCAGCAATATTCTAAAAACTTATCCCTTCCGATTTCATCTTTATTAATTCCTGATTCTTTAAGGTAATTTGCCACTTTGGTCTCTGTGGCAATGGATGCATGATCAGTTCCGGGTACCCAGCATGCATTGAAACCTTGCATTCTTTTTGTCCTAATAAAAATATCCTGAATCGTGTTATTCAGAATGTGCCCCATTGTTAAAATCCCGGTGACATTAGGCGGAGGAATAACTATTGTATATGGGTTTTTTTCATTATTAACTTCGGAATGGAATAAATTATTTTTTAACCAGTATTCGTACCACTTATCTTCTACTAAAGAAGGACTATAAGCTTTAGATATTTCATTATTTGGATTTTCGGACATTTTGTTCTCATATTTTTCTAAATACCTATGTAAATATAATTAAAATTATAAGCAGTTGAGGTGAGCAATTAGAATAACACTAAGTGTCCGGTTATTTAGCAATTTTATGAAATGTGCTCAGTTGCACTATTATATGGCTTATTCTGATTTCTAAAGAATCTACTATACATTACAAGATAAATTCCCTGGAATAACGCCCCAACATAGAAAGGAAGTTCCAATTGACCGGTGCTAAAAAGTAAACCAGCTATGCTAGGACCGACTGATTGAGGTATTTGCATTGACATGGCATTAAGACTTGTGGCTAATCCGCGCCGTTTATCGCGGACTAATCCCACTGTTAAAGCCTGGCGGGCTCCTACTGTTCCTCTATTAAAAGCTGATCGTAAAAAATAAACTAAAGATGCTAACCAAAAAAATGGAATCAAAGGAAGAGCAATCAATAACAATAGTCCAAAAAATCTTGCCCATACAACAGACCTTACAATTCCGATTTTATCACTTATCCTTCCAGTCAAAATCGAAGAAAGTCCGGTAATAAAAAATGTCGCTGCCATAATAGGAGCTATTGATGCAGGTCCAACTCCAAATCTTATAGCAAACCAATATGAAATAAGCGGACCTGTGAATCCAATTGCAATACCGTTAAATGAATTTAGAATCACCAGTCCGGTTAACATTTTATTTTCCTGATGCCTTATTTGTCTTTCTGCTTGAATTTCACCGGTTCCGCTATTTTTTTTCTGACCTCTATATTGCTCTTTTGCCTTAAAAATTATAAACAGATTAACAATTGTTGCTCCCGCAACGATTATAAAAAGAGGTCTATATGCATATGGTTGAACTGCTAATACAGAGTTTCCCCCTTCTAACCAATTGCTTAAGAATTCAGGCAACATTGCAAACAATGCCCCAACTCCCATACCGAAAAATCCAAATGCTGTATTCAAACTATATACCCAGCTGCGTCGTATTGCCGGCACCTCCTCAGCTAACCAGGCTTGCTCAACTGGAGAAAAGGGTCCCGCAGCCCCATTTGCTCCACGCCCAAAACCGGCAGCAATAATTACTATGGATAAAACTATACTTTGAGACGATAATAGGGCTGTGATACTGCAAACAAAAACAATACTTTCATATACTAATATAAACGGCCTTCTATGCATACGGTCGCTGGCTATGCCTACTCCTAAGCTTAATACTGCCCCAAATAAACCTGCTGCACTTAGCACTAAACCTATATGGAATCCATTCCATCCCAATGCGTGTAAATATAAAGCTAAATCTACAACTAGTGCCCCCTGACCAACGCTCCTAATAGCCCGTGCAAGAACTAACCGTTTAGTAGTTGGGTGAAGATCTTTCAGTTTCATCAAATTATCTTAACATCATAAAGAAAGTTCTTTTATTTTTATATTCCAAAATAACACATTATTAAATTTACAACTGTTTCCTTAAATTATATCAAGGTTACAATTAGCGTAATAATTAAAGTTTATACTAGTTAAAAAATAATTTTGAATAATGATTTTTCCCTTGACAATAATTAAAAAAAATTATACTATAGTAAGTAAGTGATTACAAAATTATTTGAACGAAGGAAAAAGTGTCTAGAGAAACAACTGATATAAGGCAGGAGCAAATTAAGAAAGCTGTTCTGGATATAATTGCAGATGAAGGACTGCAAAATAT
>JAJXTM010000126.1 GCA_021783875.1 Bacteroidota bacterium | reverse complement strand
AGCGAAGCAAGAAAAACATCGCTAGTAAAGCTTAATACCGTAATTAATATCAAAATTATTTTAATGTCTATTGTAAAAAATATATAATACTAACTATTCCAAATATTTCACTATAAACATTTAGGTGTTTTTTCAACTTCTTAAAATTAACAATGGATAATGACAAGCCTAAAATTGAAAATAAAAAAGTAAGTAATTGACCTGTCATTTTCTATCCTTTTATTAAATCTAAAATTATTAAAATTAGTCCTATTGTGGTTCCCAACAAGGCAAATAAAAATGTAAACACAAGATTCAAATTATCTAATAAATATTTATCCTTAGAATTATTATAATTTATAATAAATAAAATCGAAAATAGTATACCGACCAAGAACAAGAAGAAATGGCTTATTTCAATATGCATTACTATTCCTACTAATATCCCAAACCCAAACCAATTGAGTCTGTAAAATAATTTTGAATTAGGAGATTCCGACATTTTAATCATCCTTCTAAATGCTCATCTTTTTTGGATAAAGGCGGAATTCAGGTCAAGGAGCTGCTTGCAAAAAAAGACATTGCTAAACAGTTACTTTTTTTCGATTAACAGATTTTAATTTTTTATTGTCAATTGACTTTTTTGAAATGACCTTTCGATTTTTAAAAAACTCGCTAAGAGCCTTCTCTTCTGCAATTGTCATTGCATCTTTTTCGCCAATAAAGTCTACGTCTAATTCTATTTTTTTTGTTTTCATTTTATTTATTGTAAAAATATTTATTAATTAGTTTAAAAGCTGCTTGTGTCTCGATAATCATTAAGCGACCGCCTAAATGAATTGCTCCAAGAGTTTTTATGTAATGATAGACAAGCTGAGTTTTCGCAAGAAATGCAACATTTCCTTCGTGTCCTCGTTGAAATGAAAGTTTGCAAGCAAAAGCTACTAAGTTACCTGGAACACCTATATAAACTTTTGTTTTTCCTTTGTTAAAAGGAATAAATACCGAAATTCAAAGAGAAGGAGATCAATTATAAATGAAGTACACGCAATAGAATATCTATCTGCATATAGACTATTGATATTGCAAATAACCAGAATTATTTTTTACTTTTCTTATGCTTCTGTATTTTCATCAATGCTTTCTTCATCGGGGACAACTTTAGCGATATCTGCAATTGAGTCTCCTTCGCCGAGTCTGATTACTCTAACGCCCTGTGTATTTCTACCCATCACGCGAATATCTTTGACACTTTGTCTTATAACCATTCCGTGAGATGATATTATAACAAGTTCATCTGCATCTACAACATCCATCAAAGAAATCATTTTTCCGACTTTGTCGCTTGTTTTGACGGTAATTACGCCTTTGCCGCCACGTTTTGTAATGCGGTAATCATTTATATCAGAACGTTTCCCGAATCCTTTTTCAGTAACAACGAGCACCGTATCATTCCGTTTTATTATTAACAGCCCCACTACCTTATCATCTTTTCCTAATTTAACGCCGCGGACTCCGGTAGCTGTTCTTCCCATATCGCGGACATCATTTTCGTGAAAACGAATTGCAAACCCATTGTGAGTTCCCAATACGATATCGTTATTTCCTTCGGACATTTTAACAGCAATTAATTTATCTCCGTCTGCAACATTGATCGCGTTAATTCCGCCTTTTCTAACGTTGCCATAAGCAGAGAGAACTGTTTTCTTAATGGTTCCTTTTTGCGTTGCCATAACGAGGAAGCTCGTGTCGTTAAATTCTTTAACAGTAACAAATGCGGCAATATCTTCGTCTTTTTCTTTTTCGATAAGATTCAATATTGATCGACCGCGTGTAGCCCTGCCTCCTTCGGGAAGTTCATGTACTTTAAGCCAGTAGCATCTTCCTTTGTCGGTGAAAAACAAAATATAATGATGGGTAGATGCGACAAACATATGTTCTATAAAATCATCTTCTTTAGTACCTGCGCCTGTAACACCTTTGCCGCCGCGTCCTTGCTTGCGATAGCCGCTAACGGGGAATCTCTTTATAAATCCTCCGTGAGTAATTGTAACAACCACATCTTCTTCGGCGATAATATCTTCGAGAGAAAATTCTTCGTAATTATAAATAATTTCTGTTCGTCTTGCATCGCCATACTTTTCTTTTATTTCAAGAAGTTCCTCTTTAATAATTAAATATCGTTTTTCTTCGCTTTGGAGAATTCCTTTTAATTTTTCGATTAATTTAATTACTTCACGGTACTCATCTTCTATCTTCTTTCTTTCAAGTCCCGTTAAACGCTGCAGACGCATATCCAGTATAGCTTTAGATTGGATCTCGCTTAATTTAAACCGTTTCATTAAATTAGCTTTTGCGGTATCGACATCTTTTGATTTTTTAATTGTTTCAATAACAGCATCGATATTATCAAGAGCTATAATATAGCCCTCTAATATATGTGCACGTTTTTCTGCAGAATCAAGATCAAACTTAGTTCTTTTAATAAGCACATCCATACGATGCGCTATAAAATGCTGCATCATTTCATGCAGAGTAAGAACCTTCGGAGCTCCGTGAACAAGTGCGAGCATTATTACGCCGAAAGTAGTCTGCATCTGGGTATGTTTAAACAGCTGATTAAGCACAACCGGCGGTTGAGCATCGCGTTTTAATTCAATAACAACCCTCATTCCGTCGCGGTCAGACTCATCTCTGATATTTGATATTTCGCTAATTTTTCCTTCATGAACAAGCTCTGCAATTTTTTCGATTAAGTTTGCTTTATTTACCTGATAAGGAAGTTCCGTAATTATAATATTGTCTCTGCCGTTTTTCAGGCTTTCGGTATTAGCTTTAGCTCTGACGATAATTCTGCCTCGACCGGTGGTATATGCTTCTTTAACGCCGGCATAGCCATAGATAATACCGCCGGTTGGAAAATCGGGAGCAATAACAAACTTCATTAATTTTTCGGAGGTAAGTTCCGGATTTTTAATAAGGGCGATTAAACCATCGATAACCTCATTTAAATTATGAGGAGGAATATTTGTTGCCATACCAACAGCGATACCACTTGAGCCATTAACAAGAAGATTAGGCAAATAAGAAGGCAGCACAGTCGGTTCCTGGAGAGAGTCATCGAAGTTAGAAACGAATTGGACTGTATTTTTATCCAAATCGCGGAGCATTTCGTCGGCAATTCTTGACAGCCGCGCCTCAGTATAACGCATAGCAGCAGGAGAGTCACCGTCAACCGATCCGAAATTTCCCTGACCGGCAACAAGCGGATAGCGTAGCGAGAAATCCTGCACCATTCTAACCATAGTATCATAAACCGCAGTATCTCCATGCGGATGATATTTACCGAGAACCTCTCCGACGATTCTAGCTGATTTTTTATAAGGTTTATTATATGCGACACCCAGTTCATGCATACCAAAAAGTACTCTTCGGTGCACCGGTTTTAGTCCATCGCGAACATCGGGCAATGCACGTGCTACGATAACCGACATTGAGTAATCGATATAAGATGATTTCATTTCATCTTCGAGTGAAACCGGGATTATTTTTTCAAAAATTGTTGCCATAATTCTTTCAATTGCTTTTTTGTTTATAATTTAAAATTATATATCCAGATTTTTAACGTACTTTGCATTCTTTTCGATAAATTCGCGGCGTGGTTCGACATCATCGCCCATAAGAGTCTCGAAAATTTTATCAGCAGTCGCAGCGCTTTCTAAATTTACCTGAAGTACTGTTCTTGTTTCCGGATTCATTGTTGTTTCCCAAAGTTGTTCTGGATTCATTTCACCCAATCCCTTATAGCGGGAAATTAGGATACCTTTTACAGGACCTTCTTCGCCGCCCGGTTCAGTAACTTCTTCATCCGTTTCTTTTCCATTAGATTTTAGTCTTTTCAGAATATCGTCCCTTTCGTTATCATCGAAAGCATAAAACTCTTGTTTTCCTTTTTTAATTTTATATAAGGGGGGTTGAGCGATATAAACTTTTCCTTCATTAATTAAATCCTGCATATATCGATAGAAAAAAGTAAGCAGAAGAGTTCTGATATGGCTTCCGTCCACGTCCGCATCGGTCATAAGAATAACTTTTCCATAACGGGTTTTAGAAGCGTCAAATTCCGCACCGATTCCGGCGCCAACCGCCGAAATAATTGCCCTGATTTCATTATTTTCTAAGATTTTATTAAGCTTAGCTTTTTCAACATTTAAAATTTTTCCTTTAAGAGGAAGAATTGCCTGGAATCTTCTATCTCGTCCTTGTTTAGCGGAACCACCTGCGGAGTCTCCTTCGACGATATAAATTTCGCAGTGTTCGGGATCTGTGATTGAGCAGTCAGCAAGTTTTCCCGGCAGGTTCATTCCGTCCAAAGCATTTTTTCTTCTTGCTAAATCTCGTGCTTTTCGGGCAGCTTCACGTGCTTCGGCAGCGCGGAGGCATTTTTCGATAACTTTTTTGCCAACGCCGGGGTTCTCTTCTAAAAATTCCGCAAGTTTTTCACCGACCATAGTTTCAACTGCTGATTTCGTTTCGCTATTTCCGAGTTTTGTTTTTGTTTGACCCTCGAACTGCGGTTCGGCGACCTTAACAGATATTACGGCGGTTAGTCCTTCTCTAAAATCATCTCCCGTAAGTGTAAGTTTTCCTTCTTTTAATAAATTATTTTTATAAGCATAGTTATTAAGTGTCCGGGTTAGAGCAGTTTTAAAACCGACGAGGTGGGTGCCACCTTCATGAGTGTTTATATTATTAACGTAAGAAAATATATTCTCTGTATATGAGGCATTATATTGAAATGCAATTTCAATCGGTGTATTATCCTTTTCGCCTTCGATATAAATTGTTTTATGGAGAGCTTCGCGGGTTTCATCAAGATATTTAACAAACTCAACCAATCCGCCTTTAAAATGAAAAGTTTCTTCTTCGGAAGTCCGTTCATCTTTTATTTTTATAGTTATGTTTTTATTTAGATACGCAAGTTCTCTCATTCTTTCGGCAAGAGTATCAAATTTAAACTTATTGGTTTTAAATATTTCGGCATCCGGAAGAAACGTAACTTTGGTTCCCGTTTCGTTTTTTTTGGATTTATCAATTTCTTTGACTGGCTTAACCGGAGTTCCCTGGTGATATTCCTGAAAATAGACCTTGCCATCTCTTTTAACTTCTACCTGAAGCCATTCAGAAAGCGCATTAACAACAGATACACCAACACCATGCAGACCTCCCGAAACCTTATATGTATCTTTATCAAATTTTCCACCGGCGTGGAGAACGGTCATAACAACTTCAAGAGCCGATCTTTTTTCTTCCGGGTGCATATCTACAGGAATACCGCGTCCGTTATCTTCTACGGTAACGGTCTCATCTTTATTTATTAAAATAGAAATATAATCTGCATAACCGGCAAGAGCTTCGTCGATACTATTATCAACAACCTCATTAACCAGATGGTGAAGGCCGCGCTGGCCGACATCTCCTATATACATCGCCGGTCTTTTTCTGACAGCATCAAGACCTTTTAATACATTTATATTTTTTGCACTGTATTCGTTATTATTGTTTCCGATAGCCATGTTTTTCTTTTCTTGTTATAAAATTTCATTTAGGAGTTTGTTTACTTTAAACAAATCTTATCCACTTAACTCTTTCTTCATGAAAGTGATTATTGATTTTTTCAATTATTAATTGATCTTTAAATTTAAGTTCGCTTTTCCAGGCAGAGCTTTCTGCAGAAAGATACATTGTTTTTTTTTCAACCTTAACTGCAGTTACAATTTTTTGAAATTCCGGAAATATTTCATAAAAAGAATTAACAACTTCGGATTGTTTTAATGCTTTTCGCAGCCCGGATAGTCCCGGATTTTGATCTATTATATCGCTTAAACTATTGAAACCATCATGCATAAAGAATCTGCCCGTTGTTTATTTTAATTACCGTGTCGCTTGTTTCTCTTGTTAAGAATGAAAAGTTTGCAAAATCCGTAAGGGTTATAAATGCCTGCCCGACCTGTCTTAAATATTGGCTTATTCTATCGGATCGTTTGGCATCTAATTCGCCAAAGACATCATCCAATAAAAAAATCGGCGTTTTGCCCGTAACTTCCTTTAAATAAAAAAACTGTGCAAATCTAAGCACCACTTGAAATGTTTTATGTTGACCTTGCGAGCCATATGTTTTCAGGTCAATGTTATTTATTTTAAAAATAAAGTCATCTCTATGAGGACCGACTAAATTTACAGCGCGTCTAAGTTCTTGTTCTTTTTTCTTTTTTAGCTGCTCAAAAAAATTATTCTCGATATTATCAAATTGTTTTAACCCATCTAAAAAAAAATATTCTGTTTCGGGCAGCTCGTCGTTGTTCAATATAACATTAAACGAATCTTTAATATAATCATTGAATTTAACAATAAAGCTATGACGGTGAGCAATAATTTCTTTTCCGGAGTTAACAAGTTTTAACGTCCAGGATTCGAGTTCGTCCATAAGGCTTTTGCTTTTGTTTTCTTTAATTTGCATCAACAAGGATGCCCTTTGTCTAAGTGTTTTATTATAATCCAAGAGAGTTTTCAAATATGTTTCGCTAGCCTGTGAAATAACTGAATCAACAAACCTTCTTCTTTCGCCCGGTGAGCCTTGTGTTATAGAATGATCCGACGGAGTTAATATTACAACAGGAAATTTTCCTATTACATCAGCGGGCTTTGTGATGAGTTTTCCGTTAAGAAAATAATTTTTTTTGTTATCATCAAGCAAATAAAAAATTCTTATTTGATTAATGCTTAAATCTTTAACCACACCCTCAATTTCAAAGTTTTTTTCAAAAAACTTTACAGACTCACCATCTGATTTTGAATTATTGCTTTTAGTCGTGCAGAGGTAATAGATTGACTCAAGTATTGACGTTTTGCCTTGTCCGTTGCCGCCCACAATATAATTAAGATTCGGAGAGAAGTTTATATCGGTTTTTGTATGACTCCTAAAATTTTTTAGACTTAGTGAACTCAATATCATATTAATTATTTAATCGAACCGGCATCAACAATAGCAACAATTCTTCATTAGCTTTTTTATCAACAGGTTCTATTATACATGCTTTAGTAGGAGAATGTAATTTAAAAACAACACTCTCGGTATTTACATGAGACAAAATATCGTTAACATATGTGGTATTAAATCCTATATCCATTGGTTCTCCGGCATATTCACACAATATATTTTCTTTTGCATTTGATCCGTGATCAATATCTTCGGCAGATACATCCAAATGATTTTTATTAATAGAAAACTTCACCTGTTTGGTAGAGGATGCTGAAAATAGAAGCATTCTTTTTATGCTGCTAAGGAGTTCGTCGGTTTTAATTTTTAATAAATTTTCGTTTTCAAGCGGTATAACGCTGTTATAAGCAGGATATTTTTCACCTATTAGTCTGGTAATAAATTCAATATCTCCGATATGAAAAGATATATTCGTTTTGCTCAGGTATATTTTTACTTCTTTTTCTGTCAAAAGTTTTGTTAAAACGGATATAGCTCTTTCGGGAACAATGTATTGTTCTTCTTTTATTGTTTTAATTTCTTTGTTTATATATTTAACAAGT
>JAJXTM010000125.1 GCA_021783875.1 Bacteroidota bacterium | reverse complement strand
AAAAATGTCTATAACATTACTAAATAAAATAACTTATAGCTGCCCATGTTTCCTTAACGGGACAGTAGTGAATTCAAACAATAAAATTGCAGGGAAAAAGTCTCATTTTGCCCAATTACCGGCTTCGAAGAGAGCATCCCTCAAATCATCAAAGTAAATAGGTTTTATTAAAAAGGCATCAGCGCCCGCTTTCAAAGCATTTTCTTTATCTTTTCTATAAGCATGCCCCGTAAGGCAGACAACAGGAATATTTTTATATTTAGGCGAATTTTTAATTTCCCTAATCAGCACCAGACCGTCTTTGCTGCCGCGAATAGAAATATCTATCAAGAAGATGTCGAATTGATTATGCTTTAATTGTTCGTAAAAAGTTAGTTCAGAATCGCACACAGCGACTTCAAATTCTTTATTCAGGATTACTTCAAGATACTTTTGATTTTGCAAATCATCTTCCACAATAAGGATTCTTTTTTTCTTATTGTCATTTAAGCTTACCATTTTTATACTTCTTTTTAATTAAATATTAATGTTATTGTAGTACCCACGTTTTTAGTGCTTTCGACCTGAATTTTAATATTATTCAGATCAGCATATTTTTTACAGATAGCAAGACCGAGACCATTTCCCTCGAACGGGCGATTATAACCCATAACCTCTTGAGAGAAAGGAGTAAAAAGTTTTTTAATATAATCTTCCGACATACCGATTCCCGTATCGGAAATTGATAAAAATATTTTACCATCTGAATTTTTTTTCAAACTGATTTTAATTTCTCCATCGAAAGTATATTTTATTGCATTATCAAGGATATTTTGGGTAATTTGTTTAAGAGCGTATAAATCGCAATTAATTTTGCAAACCTCAACTTCCTCTTCAAAAATCACATTCAATTTTTTCCCGTCTATTTCTTTTTTAAAATCTTTTATTAAGGAATTCAAGAAGTCGATGACATCCACCTCCTGCATTTTATTATCATAAGTAATAGATTGGAGTTGAGACATATTAATTAATTGATCCATTGTTCTGATCAATCGTTTACCGCTTTTTTCAATTGCCTCAAAAGCAAAGGATAAATCTTCAAAAGACCCATTATTATATTGTTCTTTGATCACCAAATTGAAGCCCAGCACAGCAGACAGAGGCGAGCGGATTTCATGAGACATTTGAGCGAGGAATTGTGTTTTTAGGTTTTCGGATTCTTCAGCTTTAATTAAAGCAAGTTTTAATTTCTCCTCAGCCAATTTCAATTCCGTAATATCGCTGCCATATATTTGACCGATCTGCATTCTGGAAAAGCCGCGAATTGTAAATTGAAATGTTTTACTATTCAGGTTTGAAATAATATTAAAAGACTGATTTTCTTTAATGCATAAATCTAAGTCGATTTGAGACACATCCGGAATAATTGAAGCTAAAGGTTTACCGATTGCATATTTTTCGGAATCTAAGTCATTGCCGGCTTGATTCGTCATAACAACAATACCCTTTTCGTCGAAGCGAAAGACCGGTTCCGGATCAAGTTCCCCAAAGGCAGCCATCAATTCAAGGTGTTTGCGTCCAAGGTCGTTTTTCTCCTTATCAAAATGAACCCTCATAGGGCGTATAACATACCTATAAAAAGTAAAGATGATAACAAGAATAATAAACAGCAAAAAGATCGAATAAATTACCGGATTATTTAAGCTGAATAATGATTCTGGGGTTATCTTCTTTAAATACACAAAAGAAGAGTCCAATGACAGCTTCAAAAATGGAAGCCAATACGAAATAAGGATATGCATTTTTGTATTCGGTTAAAATAGTTAAGTATTTTGTAATGACAGTTAATTCATAGAGGATAAGAAGCATCAGCGGCAAAGAATAAATTCTTTTTGTTGTATATAATAAAATAAAATCAGTTAAGAACGCGATCAGAATAGATAAATTTATAATAACAACTAAAACAAAATCTACTTTATAATTTGAAGAAATTTCTATAAGCGATAAAACTACTATTAAAAGTAAAGCAATAATTTTATATTTAATGATTAATTTCCATTCCAATAATGAAATAAATGCTAAGAACAAAAATAATATAACAAACAAATTAGTATTTGAATGAAAAACTATTCTAGCAATAAGGGTAGTAATGTCACCGCTGATGCCAGCTAAAAAGAAATAGAAATGTTTTTTACCTATCTGCCGGAACGGTAAAATCGCCCAGAGAATAATTAGGAGATAAGTCAGATAAGAAAAAATCATTCTATTGAGCGCAAGTCGGAGGACAAGTCATAAAATCTTCCAACGTATAGCTGCCAGCCGTAACAGTTAGATTATTTTGTCTTTGTTCAACGCTAATAGAAGTAGCCCCGCTTGTTTGAATAAGGTTCAATATCATACTAGCACTGCAGAAGTGGAATACTTGAGCAGGGCTAACAGCTTGCGATGAAGGTCCTAATAGAACGTTTCGGTTTGCATTAAGAATATAAAGTTGACCATTTACAATATTAAACATAATATATTGAGGGCATTTTGTCGCAAGAGCTTGAAGGGCATGTGCATTAATCGTTCGTGAGTTCAGAACAGGACCAAAAAGCTGATCAGCCTGATCTTTTGAATAAATTTTTCCGACTGTACCCTGAGACTGGGCATAAGAAGAAGAGATCAGCAAAAAAAGCGAAAAGAGAAATGAAATGCTAAAGATATTTAATTTTTTCATTTTGAAATCCTTTAGTTTATTTTACTTTACTTAGAGAATATAAATGTAATTGAGTTTATTTCCAAAGGAATAATGAGGAACGGCAGAAATTGTAATTATTGCTATAATTGGCAATTTTAATAATAATCGCCAAAAATTTTAATGAGAAGCCATTTGAAAGTTGATAATATTCGCAGTAAGTTTAGGTGAGCAAAAGAATAGCCAATCCTATTTCTGATTAGTATCAAATTAAATTTGACTTATAAGAAATTGTCTAATTCAAAACAAAAGCTTCTAATTTACTTCGAATATCTACTTAAGTATGCAAACGAAATAACCATAATTGCTGATTCGGATTTTTACATTACAGAAGCAAACGAACTTACATTAAAGGCATACGGTTTTACCAGAGATGAACTCCTAAAAAAATCTTTTTATGATTTAATATCACGTGAATCCAAAGTTGAAATTGATACACGATTTAGAAATATAAACCCAAAAGATTCTCTTTCCATAGTCACAAAGACCCGCAAAAAAAATGGACCGGATTTTATTGCCGAGATCAACATAAAGTTGATCCGGAATGAAGAAGAAGTTTATTATATAATTACACTACTGTCCCGTTAAGGAAACATGGGCAGCTATAAGTTATTTTATTTAGTAATGTTATAGACATTTTTTCTAAAATCGATTTGAAATCAAAGTTTTAATCTTTCAAGATTTCGTAGTTAAATAAAAATTTTCCATTTTAAGCTCAATAAATTAAGGCTTAAAATGAATCAAGGTAAAACAATCTTTTCGCAAATTATGAGCTTCATTCCCAAAAATATTTTTGATGATTTAGTCTCTGAATACAAAGGCAATTATCGTTTTAGAACCTTCTCCTGCTGGGATCAATTTCTTTGTTTAGCTTTTGCTCAACTAACCTTCAGAGAATCACTTCGCGATATTGAAGTTTGTCTTCGATCTAATTCAGAAAAACTTTACCACATGGGAATAAAAGGAAACATATCAAGAACTAATTTATCCAGAGCTAATGAAGTCCGTGACTGGCGAATCTATGCACGTTTAGCTAATTGTCTTATCAACGAAGCTTTATCTCTTTATGCAAAAGATGATCTCATTTACAAAGAACTTGATTCTACGCTTTATGCTCTGGACTCTACTACAATCGACCTTTGTTTGACTTTGTTTCCCTGGGCTAAGTTCCGGAAACATAAGGCTGCAGTCAAGATGCATACTCTACTGGATATTAGAACATCAATTCCGACCTTTATTTATATTACTTCCGGCAAAGTTCATGACGTTAATATTTTAGACATAATCTCCGTTGAGCCTTCTGCAATTTATATTATGGATAGAGGTTATGTTGACTTTAGAAGATTATTTCTACTGAAAAATAAAAATGCTTTCTTTATTACAAGAGCAAAAGATAATTTGATCTCTCAAAGATTATATTCACATGATGTAACTGAATATCAAAATATTAAATATGACCAAACTGTAAAACTTACCGGGGCAAAAACCTCTTGTTTATATCCTGATTATATCCGCAAGATTAAATTCATTAACAAAGAAGATGACAAAGAATTTATTTTCTTAACAAACAATTTTTCACTACCGCCGGATACTATTGCTAACTTATACAAAGATCGTTGGAAAATAGAATTATTCTTCAAATGGATTAAGCAACACTTAAGAATAAAGTCATTTTACGGCACAAGTGAAAATGCTGTTAAGACACAAATCTGGATTGCTATTTCCATTTATGTATTAGTTGCCATAATAAAAAAGAAACTAGAATTAACTGAAAGTCTCTACACAATTTTACAAATTTTCAGCATAAATGTATTTAACAAAGTCCTTATAAATCAAATACTTAATAAAAATGAATACTTAATCCAAAATCATTGTCCCGATAACCAATTGTTTTTATTTGACTTTTAACGGGACAGTAGTGATATAATTAATATAATAAACATTCACGAGCGAATTAAATTAGAAACACAATTATTGGAAGAAAGGGAGCAGCTCCGCTCAATCATAGACGCATCACCGGCTTCGATATGGTTTAAAGATACAAAGAATAATTTTATACGGGTTAACAAAGCCGCAGCAGAAATCGCAAATAGAACCGTCAGAGAAATAGAAGGGAAGCCGACCGATTCAATTTTTCCTATTGAGTCAGATAAATACTATGCCGATGATTTGGAAGTAATTAATTCCGGAGTATCAAAAATCGGAATTATTGAATCCGTAACAAACGGGAATGAAATAAAGTGGGTACGGACAGATAAAATTCCGTGGGTCAATTCCAAAGGAGATATAGCCGGTGTAATTGCTTTTTCACTAGACATCACCAAAACGAAGCAGACGGAAGAATTACTATCTCAAGAGAGCAATTTATTAGGTTCATTGATAGACAACATACCTGACCGAATTTATGCAAAGGATTTAGAAAATAAATTTATAATCTGCAATAAAGCATTAGCCGAACGTTGGGGATTCAGCAGTCCCCAAGAGATGGTAGGCAAGACAGACTTCGATTTATTCCCATATGAAGAGGCATTAAGATATATAGAAGAAGAGCAAGAAGTCATGCGGACAGGCATACCGATACTTAATAGAGAGATGCTAATAACTGATTTTTCGGGCGAGAAAAAGTGGAGTTTATTAACCAAGTCGCCATTCCGGGACGACAAAGGTAAAATCATAGGAATCATCGGACTAAGCCGGGATATAACAGAGCTCAAGGAAGCATCAGAGGCATTAAGAACCAGCGAACAGAAATACCGGTCGCTATTTAATACTGCACCGTTAGGCATTGCACAAATAAATTTTAAAATGGAGATAACAGATTGCAATAATATGCTTTTGGACATTTTAGACATATCCAAAAAAGAATCTGTAGGATTTGATTTTAAGAAAATAGGAGACACAAAGCTAACTAATGCCATAGAGCTTGCCTTTGCGGGAAGTACCGGATATTATGAAGGTGATTACCAATCAATATCGACCCATAAGATAATTTCTTTAAAAGCAATATTTTCTCCTATAGTTAATGAGAAGGAAAAAATTTTATCAATAGTTGGAATATTTGAAGATATATCCGAGCAAAAGCAGATAGAAAGGTTTTTCTTTCATGATATTTTGAATTCAGCAGGTAATCTAAGGAACTTTGCAGGTTTGCTTAAAGAAAATTTATACGAAATTCAGGCAGACTCAACATTGATATCGGACGCAGGACATTTAGAAGTAATATCCGACAAAGTCATACAGGGAATTATTTCCCACAGGTCAATACTCACATCAGACAAAACAGAAATAAAGCTTACAATAACCGAAGTAACCACCTCTAAATTTATTTACGAATTAATTAATGCAGTCATTCAAAAACCAATTAGAGAAAATAAAGAAATAAAACTCGATGATTATTTTGAAGATATATTAATTCAGACAGATCAGGCATTACTCAGCAGAGTAGTTGAAAATCTTATTAAGAATGCAATTGAAGCGTCATTACCAGGAGGGATAGTGACGATAGGATGCAAGAAAGAAAACGGGCAAGCTGCATTATGGGTCAACAATCAGACAACCATATCCGAGGAAATTAAGTCAAAGATATTTAAGCGATCATTCTCAACGAAAGGACCGGGAAGAGGGATAGGCACATACAGCATTAAATTTTTGACCGAAAAATATTTGAAAGGAAGTGTCACATTTACTTCTTCAAAAAAGAAAGGCACAACATTTAAGATTGTTTTCCCGATCAGATTAAAACCAGAAATCCCTTTATCCACAACAGATAGCCATAAAGAAATAGAATATCAAGATACAATAACAAAGGATGTGGCAAACGAAAAAGAAAGAGATAAAAAGCTTCCGGACATACTGTTAGTTGAAGACGATGAAACTACAATAAAGATTACAAAATTATTTTCAAAAGGCATATTTAACATTGAAAGTGTGACCAACGGCTACAGTGCCATAGACGCAGTAAAAGCGAAGCAATACTCAGCCATACTAATGGACATACATTTAGGGAAAGAAATAAACGGGATTGATACTTTAAAAATAATAAGGACAGTAAATGGGTACGAGAGGATTCCAATCATAGCATTTACGGCATACACCATGCTGGATACAAGCAGTGATTTTTTATCGGCAGGCTGTGATTATTATTTACCAAAGCCATTCAGCAAAGAGCAATTAATCGAAATGCTAAATGAATCGACCAAATCAAATTTAAATTCATAGAAGGCAAGTTACTTTTGAAAACAGAAATCCGGTAAAGAGCAGGAGTACTGATTTACCGGCAGCCCGAGTGGCATTAAAGTCCTTGAGATACTCATAACAAAAATTCTTTTGTTTTTCGTTAATCATTTTTATTTAATTACCCGCACCTTTCAATAGATAATTAGAATTATTATTTGCAGTAATGTTGACTTGCTCAAATGCGGATTGACATTATATCTAATTTGACATATTTTTTAAGAATAATTGAAGGAAAAATAATTAAGAAACGAAAACCATTAGCTTAGTTAAATTTTGAAATTCAAACACCTGCAATAAATTAAAAGAAGTTCGTATAAGCATAAATTGACACAAGTAGAAACAGCCAAGATTCTAAAGACCAGTCAATCCAGACTTGCTAAAATGGAAAAAGGTGATCCTTCAGCTACTGCTGATTTACTTATTAAAGCTCTATTTTTACTCGGAGTTAAAAAGAAAAATCTCGCAAAAATCTTATCCTAGTTTTTCATTTGTTATTGCCACATTCTCAGTATTGAATAAAATTTTTAATTAACATTATTCACTTTAAAATAATGCAAAATTTGTCCAAGGAATGGGCTACACATTAATATTTATAAAAGTTAAATATTTCATTACTTATTATATATGCCCAATTATTTTGTTTATTTGTGCAGAGATATGAACCTAT
>JAJXTM010000124.1 GCA_021783875.1 Bacteroidota bacterium | reverse complement strand
AATTTATATAACGTTTAATTAACAAATTATAGCAACATTTATGGAGGTGATCTTTTTAAAGTAATCGTATTTTATTCTTTCTATCTTTTCCCCATTATTATATAGGCATTTCTTCCATCATAGCCGCTAACTACTATGGTATTTCCCTTGAAGTCGAGCGAGCTAAATATCAAGGACGACGAATTGGGTAAAGTGTATGAAACCCAGCTTTCTCCGTTGTAATGAGCAAGAAGTCCGAAATCTCCGCAGACAATAACATCGTTGCTTGTGATACCTCTAATCCTATTTGAATAAAATGAAGGTAACATTTTCTGTTCAGACCAAGTACCGTTATTTCCTCTTATAAATACTCCGTCACCACAAGCAAATATTTTAGAGCTGTCGCTAAACCAAATGGATTGAACTTCCCTTCCAGTATTCCAGCTAATGGAGTCAACTGCATTATTGCTAATTCTTAAAATTTTTAGATCACCTGGAGTTGCTTTATTAGAAACAGCACATAATATAGTTCCATTGTTAAGACCAGAAAAGTTCCCTCCCCATATGTCACCAATCTTTGTTGTGGTTCCGCTTTCTACTTTTTGCCAGGTGCTATTTTGATAACAAATTAAATTACCACCATCGCCAACTATATAAAAATCACTACTTGACGAACCCCATATTTTATTCATCTGATATTGTCCCCAAATACTGCTAGGGATAGAAATAGGATTGTATTGATTACCATCCCAATAAATTACACCGTTTCCACAAAACCAAATGTTACTAGATCCAAAAGCAAAAACTGATTTTATAGGATGATAAAAAGCTTGCCCTTGGTAGTCATAAGGCACTTTAAGCAAATTCCAACTTTTCCCATCCCAATGGACGGCATTATAAGGGAAAGGATCAGGCTGACCTATAGAATCAGTAAGATATATTGCGCCAACAACCCATATATCAGTATCATTAATTATAGCAACATCATTTAAGTAGCTGCTGCCTGCAGAGGTATTTCCAAAAGTAAAAGTTTGGAAAGTAAAATTGCTGCTTGTCGTATCTAGTGGATTGTTTGGCTTTGGGGCGGTTGGGCTTTTACAGCTTTCAAATGTAAAAAACAAAAATAAGGATAAGACAAAAATTGGAAATGAGAGTTTGCGTAACAATGATTTGTTTCTATAGTTTAGTTTCATATTAGATCTATAGAATGTATATAGAAAAAAAGGAATTTAGAATTGTATTTATTAATCTATAACAGGGAATCTCAAAGTAAAAGTATGGTCGAGAAGAAATACTCAAGTTTAGAATAAAAGAAACTGCTGATCTTAATTCACAAACCACCATAACCCCATATAGTAATCAAATAATTATTTTTAAGCTATGAAATATGAGTCCTAAAGTCAAGGAAAATTATGTCCGCCGCATTGGACGCATTGGATCCCACAAAACTGATATAGAGAATTAAGAAAGTCAAATGAAAGCAATAAAAATGACATGGAATATGTTTGGATTTCACCCGATATATGAAAAGTATGTTGGTCTTCCTGAACTAAAAGACAAGGAATTACAAAACATGGAATAACTTTTTAAAATATCATTATAACATTTAAAAATTAACGAATATGACCAATTTAAGGATTTCGAAAAGATTTTATCCCAAATCCATAAGGAAAAAGCGGATGATAAACGCTGTCCTTGTAGTTTAAGGGAATCTGACTCATACTTTCCATCCACGAATGCGATAATTCACCATGAGGTTTATAATCACCGAATATTACATCAGCTACACCCTGACCTTCAGTACCGGGAAGCCAGGCTGCAATAATAGCATCTGAATATTTCAAAATTGGATCTAATATCAGCGGTCTTCCAGAAATTAAAATTACCACAACAGGATTGCCGTAACTTTTCATTTTTTTTACCAAAGCAACATCTGACGGATTTAATTCCAGGTTTGTTCTGTCTCCCTTTCCTTCAGCATAAGGAGTTTCCCCGATAATTACGACTGAATAATTCGCTTTGGTATCTGGAAAATTGCCGTCAACAGAATAATCTATCTTATCTTTCGGAGCAGATTCTTTAAATCCCTGGAGTATAGTAGTTCCCGGAATAATATTTCCGCCGCTTCCCTGCCAGGATATTGTCCAGCCGCCGCATTGATACCCGATATTATCCGCATGATCTCCGGCAACGAGTATACGAGCATTTTTCTTTGGAATCGGAAGAACTCCGTTTTCTCTTTTCAGAAGCACAAGAGATTCCCTTACAGCACGACGTGCAACCTGCCTATTGCTGTATGAACCTACCGAATCAATTAAAGATCGATCAGCAAATGGTTTTTCAAATAATCCCATTGCAAATTTTATTTTTAGGATTCTCGAAACTGCATCATCAATCCGTGAAATCGAAATTTTTCCTTTGCTGACAAGATCCTTAATATCTGAGAAACAATCTTTATAACGCATTGGAAGCATAATCATATCAATACCTGCATTAATTGAAATATCTAAATCCTTTTCGTAATCATTCCCTAATTGATCAATTGCTGCCCAATCTGATACTACAAATCCTTTAAATCCCAATTCTTTTTTTAGCACATCAGTCAGCCAATATTTACTTGAGTGCATTTTAACACCGTTAATACTGCTGTATGAAGCCATTATGCTCCCGACACCGGCTTTTATTGCATCAATATACTGAGGCAAAAATAATTTTCGTACAGTGGCTTCGTCAGCTATAGTATTCCCTTGATCATGTCCATCGAATGTTCCGCCGTCACCAAGAAAATGTTTTGCACAGGCAAGAACACTGGTATTTCCGTTTAATTTTTTACCTTGTAATCCTTTAATTTCTGCAGCACCTAATTTTCCGGCCAATTCAGGCGTCTCTCCAAAGCCTTCGTAAGTTCTTCCCCACCTTATATCTCTTGGATCAGCTATACATGGCGCAAACGCCCATCGAATACCTGTGGCAGCCATCTCCTTTGCAGTGACTCTTCCTTCTTCTTTTACCAGTTCAGCATCTCTTGTGCATCCCATGCCGATATTTTGAGGGAAAATTGTTGCTCCATATATATTATTATTTCCGTGTACCGCATCAATACCATAAATAATTGGAATTTTAAGAGGCGTTTTCAAAGCATAGGTTTGGAGAGTATCATATAAGTTTGCCCATGTAACAGTTTTATTATCCCCTATATCTGAATCCCCGCCGCTTAATACGGAACCTATATAATATTTAACTAAATCCTCCTTATTGTCTATGATACCTGTATGATCTACTTGAATCATTTGCCCAATCTTTTCATCTAGCGACATTCTGCCCAGAAGATCCTTGACTCTAGCATCTACTGGTTTTTTTGCATTCAAATAAACAGGTGTTTGAGCCGATATCACTAAAGTAAATAAACTTAGCACAATAATTAACGAATAAATCGCTATTCTTTTATTCAATCTCATAGTCAATCCTTTTATTTCTTGGGTTTTGGTCACAACTGATTATAATAAAGTTATTAAATGCACAAATTATATACCATATGAATTCATGCTGAATTTCAATAAAAACTAATATATTTTTTATTTTATTGATAAAGGATTTATTGATATGATAAATCTTAATAAGTCGTTAACAACAACAAGACCTATTTTAGGTAGAATTCTATTCCTGTGACCGTCCACCGCGGTCTTAAATTTAAGGTATCTGGATAAAATGAAAATTTTTCCGATGGTTTAAAAGGAAATGAATTACCGTAAGTGTAATTCCCGCTTTGATCGGTATCATCAAAATACCATAACCGATATTTTCCGCCGGTAACTCTGTTAAATTTGAATTTCTTTTTTGAATCCGGTTTTTGAAAATATATATTTTTTCTATTGTCAATCCCCTGCAAAACGAGAATAGGATATTTAACAGAATCATCTTCATGCACTTGCCCATTAACTCCAGTAAAGTCAAGCCCGTTAATTGTCTGAAATTTATATGTATATACCGAATCGTAATTTTTTCCGGCAGCATTCTTAAACTTCCTGAGATCAAGTTTAATTACATAATCAGTTCTAGGCAGAAGACTATTTTCCGGTTGAATGTAGAATGATGCAGCATCATAAAAATGAATTAAATAAGGAACATTTCTCCCGGAAGTATCCGAAAAAGAAATACCTGTCTTAGCTAGATTAGAATCTATGGCATCGCTTAAATAAAAACTGAATTTCTGATTTTCAAAATCTGCTTGATTTGTATTGAGAGACGGAATTACATTAAAAATCCCAGGTTTTGTAGTATCTGGTTTATCCCCCAAAGTAATCAGTGAATAATCGTTTTCAAATTGATTGAAGAGTTTATCAGTAATTTTTTTTACAATTAAATAAACTTCATCTTTAACAGGGAATTTATTTTCTTGAACCAGATTCATTTCATTATCTTTTTTATTTCCTTTAAAAGCATAAAGTACTTTAAACTTTTTATTGGTTGTTGAATCATAAATAAAGAAATTTGAAGCGATTATAGTTGAAGCACCTATGTCTTTACTGAAAGAAAGGAATAAATGATCTACATCAGTCATAATAGCGCTCTGAATTCGGGGTTTTAAGGTATCACGATTTGAGAGGAAAAAATCCAATTCGCTAAATAAAGAATCTTTTAAAGAAATATGTACATCCTTGAATGGAATTCCGATCTTATCATTTTGAGGATCATATAAGAATGTACCGGATTTATCATCAACTGCAAATACTCTATAAAAACCGGGGGCTAATCCTAAAATTTTATATAAACCATCATTACCTGCCTGTGATAAATAGTCCGGTTTATCAAACACAGGATTGATAGTACTGTCGCTTAAAGAATAAGTAAATAACAATGTGCCTCTGGGTTGATCTGAATATATTCTGCCGGTAATCTCGCCATTAAAGATCTCATTTCCGGTCGAAAACGTTAAATTATATGCCTCAGCTAATGGATTGCTGTTATTATAATCTTTTAAGTCAGTTCCGATAGTTATTATATAGGTGGTATTATTTTTAAGTTTGCCGGGAAAACTTATTTTTACAGATTTTCCGCTCCAATCAAATTTCAGATCTCCTTTAATTGCAGGTGATATAAATAAAGCTTGCTCTAATGTCCTGTTTTGCATATACTTAGAGAACTCAAACTCAACGTAGTCCTTATGATAATTCAACGTACCATTTAAGGGATAAGTATTAACAATTCTAGGAGGGACTAAATCTATTCCACCGCCGGACGGAGGCATCTGGTTAGCACATTGCCAGTACATAATTAGAAAAACAACAGGAAAGTACTTTAATTTTTCTTTGAGGAATTCATCCATGCCTTATAGTTCTCCACATTTTTTAGATGTCCGTCGTAATTAACAGAAAAATTGTGTCCTCCCTTTCCATTTGCAACAAAATATAAATATCTAGTATTTGCCGGATAAAGCACAGATAAAATTGCATTCTTTCCGGGATTATTTATTGGACCAGGCGGCAGTCCTTTATGTGCATATGTATTATAAGGAGAGTTAATTTTTAAGTCACTATAATTAAGCCGTTTCCACTTCCCGGTTTGGAGAAATTCAACAGTTGGATCTGCTTGAAGCCTCATTCCAATTCTAAGACGATTAAGATAAACGCTTGCAATATATGGCATTTCTGTCTTTCTATTTGTCTCTCCTTCGACTATCGATGCAAGAGTTATAACTTGCGGAATTTTAAGTCCAATTCTATCCGCTCTATTCTGTAGTGAATCAGAAATAAATTTCTTAAAACCATTATATATAATTCTCAATGCTTCTTCAGGAGAGCTTCTTTCATAAATATCATACTTTTCAGGCAGCATATAACCTAATATTGAGGGAGCATTTAAACCTATGGATGAAAGGAATGCCTTATTCTTACTAAGCCTAACGACTTTTGCCGAATCAATAAGTACTTCACTCTGTAGCCGGCTAGCTATAGCCTGTATCCCTGAACCGTCTAATATTAAAAATGATTTTAGATAATCTCCGTTACCATTTAAGAAATAATTAATTAGTTTATAATAACTTAAATCATTTACAATATAATATCGAGCCGGGCGAATTTTTTTTTCAGCACCTAAGAGAAAGGAAACTAGTTTAAAACTAAATTTATTCTTAATTATTTTTTTTGAATAAAGCTGATTGACAATTTCTGAAAAAGGCTCGCCTTTTTGGACAATTAAGGTCACCGGAGAATTTCCAGGATAATGGTTATTAGAAAAGAAGGTATAATCCAATAATGAAAAGATAAAAAAAAAGAATAAAGCTATAGTAAGAAATTCTTTTTTTGACAGCAATTTTTTTAATCTTATTTTCATTTTATTTGATGATATATTGAAAATATTCCCTTTATTTGACTCTTCCCGCTGAATTGCACGAGACTCATCAATTATTCTTTCATAAATCCTTAGAAGAGCTTCTTTACTTAACGGTTCTTCGACGTAAGTTGATATTCTTTTGCTTATTTCCTTTTCGCGCTCCGGATTATATGTAGGCAAATTCAAAGATCGTTTTACTCTGCCGATCAACACCGAATGCAGAGTTCTTTTACTTATCAAACTGACAAGTTCTTTATCAATATCATCAATATTATCTCTTAGTTTCCGTAAAATTTCATTCTTTTCTTCTAAACTAAGCTGATCTAATTCATTCTCAATTTTATATATTATATTTTCCATCAAAATTTATTTATCTATCAGCTTGTGAATAAATGAATTACTATCTAAACTTGGGAATGGACTGACTTCAAATCCCGAAGAAATTCCATTTTCAAATAATTTTAGTCCGCGATAAGCAATCATCGCGGCATTGTCTCCGCAGTATTCCATTGCAGGTATAATTACATCTAAATTATATTTTCCGCCTAGGTCAATTATTGAGTTTCTCAATGCCTTATTAGCGGCAACCCCACCAACAAGACTGATGGAATTAACCTTAAAATTATTTACTGCTTTTTCTGTATTGATTGTTATTGCTTTTACAACTGATTTCTGAAATGATGCAGCAATATCAAATAAATCGTTTTCCTTAAAATCTCCATTTGGAAAATTCTTTTGCAAATACCTAAGTACTGAAGTCTTTAATCCGCTAAATGAAAAATTGTATATTTCTTTTAATTCTGCGACCGGAAAGTTTATTTTATCAGGGTTGCCTTTCAAAGATGCTGCCTGAATCTTTGGTCCTCCCGGATAACCTAGTCCGAGCATCTTTGATACCTTATCAAAGGCTTCACCGGCTGCATCATCAACTGTAGAACCTAATTTTCTAATTATCATATTATCTTCAACCAATAGAAGAAGTGTGTGCCCTCCCGAAACAACAACTGCAAGAAAGGGAAATTTTGGCTTTTGCTCCATCAAAAATCCGGAAAATATATGTCCTTCAATATGATTAACAGCAACAAATTTTTTATTTAGAGAAAAAGCTAATCCTTTAGCAAAAGTCAATCCTACTAAAAGCGCGCCGATTAACCCCGGGCCTGCGGTTGCACATATTAAATCAATTTCATTTAACTCCAATTTTGATTTTGCAAGCGCTTGCTTTACAAGCGGAAGAACTATTTGAAGATGAGCTCTGCTTGAAAGCTCAGGTACGACACCCCCAAAATTGAAATGAAAATCTTGCGATGAAATTAA
>JAJXTM010000123.1 GCA_021783875.1 Bacteroidota bacterium | reverse complement strand
CTGCGGTGGTATTTTCTTTAGCAGATCAAATGCGGCTGCATGATTTGTATTTTTGTGAATATGGTAAGAAGTAATTTATCCAACCAGTGATCGGAGAATTGAGATACTCTTTGATTACCAGACTAAAAGAGGACTTAGTCAAGGTTCATTGACAATTTTTTATTCCATTAATCTGATCAATTCAAATTGACCCTAATCACAATTTCTAATTCCCCTATTATATTCTTACTTCATATCAAAGTACTTGAAGTACTATTTTTTGAACCGTTTTAAAGATAATTCACTCCGTAACCGTAATAGTCTGCAATGTTTTGAGAGCTGAATATAATTCAATAATTGCTTAACTTTACAAATATTTATGATGGACTATATAATGTCAAAATTATAATTAAGAAGTTAGAATATTCGAATACTTTTAATACCCAGTTCAAATATAAATTTTATCAAAAAGCGAAGGAGTTTTTTTGTATATATCGAATAAATTAGTTATTAATTATAGGTTATCATTCCATTTTTTGACCTTAATAATTTTAATATTCTCAACTTTTTCAAATGCACAGGATGAAGGAGGTTATGCAAATAAATTTTCTGTTTTGCCGGGCGATAGCTTGGAACTTCATATCTCAACTTCAAAAAATTTATTTGATATTAACATTTTCAAATTAGACAGTAAAAAAAGATTCATCGAGACATATACTTCGATATATGGAGGAGTAATAGTAACACCTGACACCGCTTCTACTTTAGGATGCAGTTGGCCAACAAGTTTTATCTTAAATGTAAAGCAAGATTGGATACCAGGAATTTACACAGCTGAATTTCCAACTTCACAAGGAAATAAAGAAATAGTTTTCAACGTTAAAGCAAAATCTCCGGGTGAATTTTCTAAAATTGTTATAGAGATTCCAATAAATGATTGGCAGGCATATAACCTTTTTGGAGGATATGATTTTTATCAATCACCATATCCGGGAATAAAACAAGGATATAATTTATCCTTTGAGAGACCATATAAACAGGACAATGGATTTGGAGAATTATTTAAATGGGAATCTCATTTGATCTCCTGGTTAGATAAAGAGAATATCAAAGTATAATTTACAGATAATAAGGAGATAGATAAAAACCCGGACTTACTTAAAAACTACAAAGTGGCTATCATTGCAGGTCACGATGAATACATTACCAGAGCAGAGAGACGTAATCTTACAAATTACGTCCAAGACGGAGGAAAGCTTATAATATTGGGAGGTAATACATGCTGGATACAAGCACGTTACTTAAATAATCAGAAAACTATAGTCTGTTATAGAAAGTTTCAATATGATCCATATTTTAATAATATAGATTCCTTGGTAACTGTAGAGTGGAGACAGTATCCGTTAGATTTTCCTGAAAATTCCCTGACCGGAGTCAGTTTTGCAAATGCTGGTTATGTAAATAGTTATAATAAAGTGAGGTCATTCCTTCCGTGGTCTGAAGGTTACGGAGGTTATACTGCAATTAATACATATAATTGGATTTACAAGGGCACCAATCTGGTAGATGGAGATATTTTCGGTTATAATGAAGCGATAGTGGGAAATGAAACTGACGGCGCTTTATATCAATGGAGTTCCGGAATTCCTAAGGTTAAAGGAACGGACATGACGCCAAATAATTTTTTAATACTGGGAATCTCTCCGGCAGCAAATTGGGATAATTACACTATTTCCGGTCGTCAAGCCACAATGGGTATGTATTTTACAAATAATAATGGCGCTGTCTTCAATGCTTCAACTTTACGTTGGTGTAATGGGCTGGACTCTTCTGCGGTTGTTCAAATAATAACAAGAAATATAGTTCAAAAATTTTTATCTAATAAATTTCCGCCTGAAATTATTTCATGGAGTCCATATAGAGTTTTTGCTGATACTATAAACCAAGAGTATATATATTTAAATAAAAGATCTGTTATAATACCGTTTGGGAAAAGTAGAAAATTTAGAGTTAATGCTAATGATTTATTTAAAGAGCCTTTATCTTATGAATGGACTTTAAATGGCAAAATAGTATCAACCGATACAACATTTAAATTTGCACCTGATTCTTTAATAAATTCAAAAGAAAATTTAATATCAGTTAATGTTTTTAATGCACACGATACATCAACAATTTCGTGGGAAGTATATTCAAAGCCTATAAAGATTCTATCAAAGCCGCATAAATTAAGATTTGCCCTAAAGGATAAATTATATTATAAAATAGAATCTGCTGATTATTTTCAGAATAGTGTTGATTATAAGTTGATCTCCGGACCAAGTTGGTTGACTTTAAATAATGATGGTATTTTAAGCGGGATTATTGCAAAAACAGGTGATTATAATATTTCCGTAAGAGTTGATGATTCTCTTCATAATTTTGATATTCAAAATTTTACAGTTAAGGTTGATAGCATATTAACACTTATAGAATCACCGGAAACTGAAAAAGAACTCACTTACAAACTTTTTCAAAACTATCCTAATCCATTTAACCCATCGACAGTAATTAAGTTTCAAGTAGAAGGTAATCGGTTTATAACAATAAAAATATTTGATATATTAGGACGAGAAGTAAGTACTTTAGTGAATGATTATAAAACACAGGGTACTTATTCTGTTTTGTTTGATGCGTCTAAACTTGCAAGCGGAGTCTATTTCTGCCAATTAAAATCAGATAACTATACTTCTATAAAAAAAATGATTTTACTTAAATAAGTTCGAATTGATGATAATTCTAAACAAAAATTAATCTTATGCAGTTAGATTCTTATTGACTTTAATTGGGCTTGTTTTCCCATCCCTCAGTTATTTCTCCCTGTTTGATCCGGTCATTTACCCCTTTGTTTATCAGATTTTCACGAAACGACCAGATTGTGTTTTGATCAGGGATATTATCGCCAAGAGACAATCCCAGAAATCTTATAAACGTAAGTCGATCATTTATCTGAAATTCCATTTGCTCATTGCTTAGATGCTCTTCTTTTTTATTGTTATTGGGTTTATTAATATAACTATATTTCTTTGACTTATACTTTTCTTTACTTAACTTAGTTTTAAGAAGTGACCATAATTAATTATCAACTGCCGGTGGTTAGCCTTGTAACTCAAAAAGTTTATGATGCTTTTGGCAGAGAGGTTGAGTCACTCGTTAATAAAGAACAATCTGCCGGCATTCAGTCAGCTTCAACGGTGCTAATTTGCCAAGCGGAGATTATATATATAGAATTCAAGCAGGTAGTTTTTCACAGTCGAAAAAATTAATGCAATTGAAGTAATTTGCTGCGATGAATATTTATTAATCTAATACAATTTAAAATAATTATAATATGAAAAAATTTTTTAATGTCCGTTTAATAATTTCTTTGACTGCGGTGGTTTTCTTATTTGATATGGCGACTGCCTTTTCTCAAACGAAAAGTGACGAAACAACCAATGTTGCATTTTTCGGCAGTACGGCGAATAGTGTATCGGATAGTTCAATAACCGGAGCAGAGCTTGAAGCTTTTTCAATTTACATTTTCCAAACATTAGCAAGCGACACGAACACCCAACAAGTTAATTTATATCCTTTCGCAAATGTAGGTTATATCGGTAAAGATTCTTTGTTAAACCCAAGCAGCGATACAGTATATACAAGTGCTTGGTCACCGTCGCCGGATTCGGCTATGTACGGTATCGACTATTATATAGAAAACTTGGTTACAGGAAAAGCAGGCAATTATACTTTAACCGTAAACATTAAAGATGCACACTCAAAAAAAATTGTATGCAGCGGAACTGCTAATTTTTCTTCTACAACAAGCAGCAACATTCAAATAGCCGCGGTATCTGCTGCATCAGCTATTCTTCCGCTAATTACTGTAATTCGTAACTACCAAGTCCAAGAGCGGGGTGCAACTCCCGGATCATGCATTGACCCGCAGCTTCAAATACTTTCCCCTACAAATTCGCTTGACCCAAAGGAAAAAATAAACGTGGGGATTCAAGCAACAGATTTTGACGGATATCCATTAAAGAATTTCACTATTAATTTATCTTCTACAGGCGGTACGTTTGCGCAGCAACAGGTTCAAACAGATACAAGCGGAAAAGCAACTGTCAGCTTCACCGCTTCCGACACCCCAGGAACTGCTGTTATGTATGCAGAGCTTGATAGCATAATAACGATTACGGGCGATACTGTAACTGTAGACGACGAATCTTATGCCATTATAGGCAGTGTAGATAGTGTGGTAACCCAATATTATACAAAAAAAATATATCAACTTAAATTTACTGTTTCGATTAAAAATGTTTATTTAAATGACCATATGTTCTCTCCTGATGTTTTCAGTACACAGTGGGATCAATCATCAAAATCTGAGGTTTACACTGCTTCCGGTTTTGTCAAAGGTACAGGAATATACGTTCCATTAAATAATAGTTTTGTCTTTATCGCCGACACCGGCAAAGTCACAGGGAAATATTACAAGGATTCATTTTCTTTGGGGTCATATTATACACTAGACCCTTGCAGCGACAGATTAATTATGAGTGTTAATACGCGCAACGGGATAGTAAATAAGAAAAAAGTTTTTAGCCAAACACCGAGTGCAGCTCAAATTCAATATAATCCAGGAAATTCTGCCGGAACAATAAAGGAATTAACATGTGCAGTACCTTATAATTATAATATCAGTCAAAATTCTTTCGGTCAGCCAGCCGGCACTTACACTACCGGAACTACTGACTGCGTTAGAGATTATTCTCCTTCCATTTCTTATCAGCCAAATCAGAACACGACATTAAATGTGCAGACTAACGATACTGATCCAGGATTAATACTAACAAAAGTTGGATCTGATTATATAATCGATTATTATAATGTAGTTATTTGGTCGAATACAACTACAGATTTAACCGGCTATACTTACAACGCTACGATCACTCAGTTCAACGGGACTTTATCTCCTTTTAAAAAATCGGTTACTTCGGTCGCTATTGGTAACATAAACACGCCACCAAAAACATTTCATCTATCTCAAAACTATCCCAATCCGTTTAATCCGTCTACTATAATTGAGTATCAAATACCTAATGATACACATGTAAAAATATTAATATTTGACATAATGGGAAATCAAGTTGCGGAACTGCTTAATGGAAATGTTTCAGCCGGTACGCATGTAATAAGATTTAATGGAATAAAGCTTGCAAGCGGAGTTTATTTTTATAGAATAGAAGCCGGGAGATTTTCTGAAACAAAAAAATTTGTTTTAATTAAATAGCGTTTCTGATTAAATTATACTTTTTTAGAGTATTTTCCGATTTCACACTTAAGTTTAGTTAGAATTGTTATTGGGTTTATTAATATAACTATATTTCTTTGAACTCTGCTTTATTTTATATAGTTTTTAGAAGTGCCCTATGATAATTTTATGTTTGGACCAAGCACTGGCATCGAATTAAATAATTCAAATAATGTTTCAGGATTCGGATTATATCAGAATTATCCAATGTTGAATACAAAGATTTTCACAATGAAATTTCTTAGTTTTTTAATACTTCCGATTCTTTCAATTATCTTTATCTCTTGCAACAAAGGGGATCCAATGCCGTTATCTGTATTTATCACTTCCAATAGTTTCGGAGGAATTTACTCAGTTAATCTTGACGGCAGTAACTTAAAAGTTATAAACCATGGCTATGATTTTTCTCTATTGTCAAACGGTAAAATAATTTATATATATAATAAAAAACTATATTCCTGTAATTCAGATGGGACTGACAGCGTGATTATTTCTCCTAAAAATATTGATATAAATCATTATCAACTTAATTCTAATACAACAAAAATATTATTTATTGGATATTCATATAGTTTTTACTATTCAATGAATATCGATGGAAGCGGATTTAGTCAATCATATTATCCCTTTATTAGAGAGATTTATAATGAGATAACATTATCACCCGACGGGCAGAAATTAGCCTATGCAACGCCTTCAGGTATTTATATTGTAAACACCGATGGTTCGAACCAAAGACAAATACAAGATAGTACAAACACAGTTACCTTTTTGGATATTCAATTTACTCCCGATGGGAATAATGTAGTTTATTTACAGGACTTTCGGAATGGTAAAGCACAGGATTTGAGATTATATAATGTAAATAGTAAAATCGATACTTCCTTATTTTATAGCACTAATGGGAATTGGGTAACAACCTATAGTATATCAAAGTGGAATACACTACTTTTTATACAAGGAAACGGAATATATTTGATGAGTCTAAATGATTATAATTATACATTTCTTCATAGCGGTAAAGATGCTCATTTTTCTTTTGACAGCACGAAAATTACGTTTATTTTGAATTATTCAATTAATGCTATAGATTTAAAAGATTATTCTACAAAAGATATCCAAGGTTTTTTCTCAGATAATGGTCTTTCAAATCCTTTATTATCATTCGATGGTAAACAACTTATTTTTCAAGCAGATACTTCATGGATTGTAAATCAAAGAAAAAATTCCAATAATAATATAGTATACTAATATTCGTTTTCTAAAGCGGCAGTATTTGTATTTGAACTATCCCCCCTTTTGTAGACAAAGAGAAAAGCAACTATATTAATAAAAATATAGGAGCTAATTTGGGAATGAACTTGATTGTTTTACAGAATGTAATTACATTGTGGGTACATTAATTTATGGAAGATAGTACATGAAAACCAAAGTTGTAAAAATTGGTAATTCACGCGGTATAAGAATACCAAAATCGATTATTGATGAAAGCGGTCTTAAAAGTGAGGTTGAACTTGAAGTTATAGATGGGCAAATAATTATCAAACCATTATCCCAAAACAGATGTTCATGGGATTCTGCCTTCAAGAAAATGGCAAAAAATAGAGATGACATATTGTTAGATGCTGATATATTAACTGAACAATCAACATGGGATAAAGAAGGCTGGGAGTGGTAAATGTTTTCTCGTTTTGAAGTCCATATCGTTAATTTGGATCCAACAATCGGAAGTAAAATTAAAAAGACTCGTCCATGTATAATTATTTCCCCAAACGAAATGAATAACAACATCTCTACTGTAATTATTGCACCTCTCACATCAAAGCTAAGAAATTATCCAACACGTGTTCCTTGCCAGGTAGAGGGTAAGCATGGTCAAATCGTATTAGATCAAATCAGAACAGTTGATAAATCAAGACTTATCAAAAAGATAAATACCTTAAATAAAATAACCCAAATAAAAGTTCTGGGAGTTTTAAAAGAAATGTTCTCAGAATAAGCAACTTAATCTCTTTAATAAGTAAAAAGAGGATAGTATTACCTCAGGAAAAAAGGTTTTGTTATAATGCTTAGGTCGGAGAGTTACTTTTGTTAAATCCGGCGAAAACTGACCAGACTCGCATGGGATTTTGAAATAGGTAATCTAATTCAAGATGAAACAACATTAACTCCAACGAATTTTCAAACCGGAGCGCCTTTGCAATTTCTTCCGGATTAAATTCTTATTGACTTTAATAGTTATATTTTGTAATTACAATCAGCGGATATTTGTTCCTTTTTCCAATGACCAGCTTGAGTTTATATTAGTCTGTACGACGGAAATTTTTATATATGAGT
>JAJXTM010000122.1 GCA_021783875.1 Bacteroidota bacterium | reverse complement strand
TAATATTTTTTTAATTACATTCCAAAGTAAGTCGTTATCTTCCTGACTTCCAACTGAAATTCTTAGACAGCCTTCCAGTTTGGGTTGGCTGCTTCTGTCTCTAATAATAATTCCTTTGTCCATTAATGATTTTTGAACTTCTTTTGGATTTTTGCACTTAATTAAAAGAAAATTTGCATCGGAATAATATACGTTTTCAATTCCGGCTAATGTTTCTAATTGATTTTTTAATCTTTCCCGCTCTTTAATTAATGAACTAACATATTTATCCTTGATATTTAATTTTAAAAAAGCTTTTTTTAAAGCATATCGCGTTAGCGAATTAATATTATAAGGAGCTTTAACTTTAAATAATATATCAATTATCTCCGAATCGGCTATGCAGTACCCGAGTCGTATTCCTGCTAATCCCCAAGCTTTTGAAAATGTTCTTAGAATTACAAGATTATTGAATTTTTTGCATTCCTCAATCAGCGTTCCGTTTAAAGAAAAATCTATATAAGCTTCATCAACAACAATTATTGAATTATATTTTTCACAAAGTGCGATTATATCTTTTTTATTTAAAAGATTTCCGGTCGGATTATTCGGAGAACATAGAAAAATAATTTTTGTGTTGACGTTATATGCTTTTTCAATTTCTGCAAAATCAATTTGAAATTCATTTGTCAGAAAAACGCTGATTGTTTTAACGTTATTAATATCGCTTGCAACCTTATACATTCCGTATGTCGGTTCAGGAATTATCACATTATCCTTCCCTGGTTCACAAAATATTCTAATCAGCAAATCAATTATTTCATCGGAACCTACTCCGAAGAACAAATTTTCACTATTTATTGATAAATATCCTGAAACAATTTTTATTAAATCATTCTGATGCGGATCGGGATAACGGTTTAGATTTAATTCTTCTATTTCAGTAAATGTTGAACCAAAACTGTTCTCATTTGCATCAAGTAAAATTCCATCACCTTCGTATATGTCCCTTGCGGATGTGTATGGCTTTAATTCTAAAATATTTTTTCTTACAAGTTTTTTTATATCCATAATATTTACTTCGCTAATCTAATTTTTATAGCCTTCTTGTGTGCAGCCAATCCTTCAACATCGGCTAATGTTTCTACGGTTGCCGATATATTCTCCAGACCGGCTTTACTAAGCTTTTGAAATGTCATCGACTTCATAAATGATTCTATGGAAACTCCGCCGTAAGTTTTCGCATAACCATAAGTAGGGAGAGAATGATTAGTGCCCGACGCATAATCACCCGCGCTTTCAGGCGAATACTCGCCAAGAAAAACTGAACCTGCGTTAATAACTTTAGATTTGTAATTATCCGGATCTTCAATATTTAAAATCAAATGTTCCGGCGCATATTTATTGCTGAAGTTAATCGCTTCTATTATACTATTCACTTTTAAGGCAAATGAGTTCTCCAAAGCCTTTCTTGCAATCTCTTTTCTCGGTAAATCTGAAAGTTGAATATTGATTTCCTCAATTGTCCGGTTAATTAGCTTCTCTGAAGTTGAAACTAAAACAACCTGTGAATCCGGTCCGTGCTCTGCCTGAGATAAAAGATCCGAAGCGATAAATTTGGGATTAGTTATTTCATCTGCAATGACTAAAACTTCACTTGGACCTGCGGGCATATCAATTGTGCTTCCTTCCGCATCAATACTAACAATTATTTTAGCAGCAGTAACAAATTGATTCCCCGGACCGAATATTTTATAAACTTTAGGAATATCCTTATCCCCATAAGCCATAAGCCCGATTGCCTGAGAACCTCCGATTTTATAAAATTCGTTTATTCCGCAGAGTTTAGCGGCATAAAGAAGCGGATAATTAATTTTATTATCCTTTGCCGGAGAACAAACTACTACCCTCTTACAACCGGCTAATTTAGCCGGTATTCCAAGCATTAGCATGGTCGACGGAAGCACTGCGCTGCCGCCCGGGACATATAGTCCGACATTTTCAATAGCCCTGTACTCGCGCGAACATTTTACGCCTTCCATTGTCTCAACTTCGAATGAATTGGGCATTTGTTTTGAGTGAAATTTTGTGATGTTATCAAAAGCGGTTTTTAATGCAGATTTAATTTTATTGTCAAGATTTCTTTCAGCTTCTTCAAATTCTTGGGGAGTTACTTTAATGTTATCGCTTGCTAATCCATCAAATTGTTTCGCATATTTTAGAGCTGCTTTAAGCCCGTCTTGCTTTATATCTAAAAGAATCGGTCTTACAATAGTAAAGATTTTCTCACTATCGATCGAAGGTCGCTTTAAAAGATTTTCTTTTTCAGCATCCGTTAGTTTTTCATAAAAATAAATTTTCATAAAATCATATTCTCAATTGGTAATAAAAGTATTCCGGATGCTCCGGCAGACTTTAAATCATCAACAATTTTCCAGAAAGTATCTGAAGGAATGACTGCATGCACCGCAAGTAATTGCTCATCTGCAAGGTGAAGAACTGTCGGGCTTTTTAACGAGGGGATAATTCCGGTTATTTTATCAAGTGAGTTTTTGGGAATATTCATCATTAGATACTTTGAGGATCTGGCTTTAAGAACTGACCTAATCCTTCCCAGAAGATCGTTCAAAATATCGCTCTTAATTTTAGAATTGCCGGAAGAAATCATAACGGCTTCTGAATCAAAAACCTTAAATGATTTTTTTAATTTATTCATCATTAACGTATTTCCGGTAGAGACTATATCGCAAATTAAATCAGCAATTCCAAGTGATGGAGCAATTTCAACAGAGCCGCTAAGTTCAATTATTTTTGCTTCCAAATTGTTTTTGATTAAAAAGTCCTTCAGAATTCTAGGATAAGTAGTGGCAATTATTTTACCATTTACATCGCTTAATGTCTTTAGCTCATTGTTTTCAGGATATGCAAGCTGCAGACTGCATTTACCGAATCCGAGTTTTTCCAATGTCTCAGTATTAGTCTGTTTTTCATAAATAACATTTTCTCCGACAATGCCGATATCAGCAACACCATCCTGAACATATTCGGGTATATCGTCATCGCGAAGAAATAATAAATCAAGCGGAAAATTTCTTACTGAAACGACCAGGCGTTCGGAATAATTCTCAATCTCTAATCCGCAATGGCGCAATAGTTCGAGTGATTTTTCGGTTAATCTGCCTTTTTTTTGTATGGCTAATTTTAAATTTCCGTTCATTTCCTTGTCCTTTTTAAAAGCAAAAACCCCGGTAGTTGCCGGGGTGTTAAATTCTTAGTTATAAAATATCAACGTAATCCGGCATCGAAAAAATCGTGGAGATGATGGTGGATTGCATATCTTTTTGCAATATTAAGTTTTTTTGTTTTCATATTCACAGTGCAAACTTAATTAAAAATATAAATATATCAAATGCTTAGATTAACAAGCCTTAGAATTCGCTATGTTGCGCTCGCAATTTGTTTAATTCCCGAATAATAATCGGTCGCTTTGAAAAACTTATTTTCAAAATCGCTGCTGTCAAACAGATAATCATACTCGTATTGATAAAGCATCTCGACGAACTCATTAATTACGGGGTTGAACAATCCGGTTAATTCTATCATCCATTTTTTAAGCACCATGTATTTGGGCTTTTTAATATAAGCCGCCGCAACAGCTTCGACAAATTGTTTTCCGGTCATAGCGTTTCTGTCCGTAGGCAGATGCCAAACTCGGTTATATGCGCTTGCCGTGTTTCCGAGAAGCGCGGTAGCGCGGGCTGCGTCGGGCGTATATGTATATGTGTGCTTCCTGCTGTCGCTTGCAAATAGCTGCGCCGATTTTCCTTTCTTCAGCTTTTCAAATATTAATACAAAAGGTATTGAGTTTGGCGTGCTGCCGTAAAAGTCTGCGGCACGCGCGATCAAAGCTTTTAAATTTCCTTTTTTAACTTCATCCATTAGCTGTCCGGCTATCTTTGCCCTTACTTCGCCTTTTTTACTTGATGGATTTAACGGCGTGCTTTCTTTCATCCAGCCATCGACTTTGCCGTATGAATAAACGTTATCAAAGAAAACCAGCTTGCAATTATTTTTTTCACAGGCATTAATTGTATTGGTCATAATCTTCGACCAGGTTTCCTGCCAGACTTTAATATTGTACTGCAATCCGGCAGTAAGATAAACTACCTCAGAATTTCTTACCGCATTTTCTACTTGCGCAGCATCCGTTATATCGGCTTTAAATAATTCATCAGTTGAATTAACAGCCTTTGGATTTCTGCTTACTAATCTAACCTTATCGGTATACCTGGGAAGTATTTTTGCAAGCTCACTTCCTATTGCCCCGCCCGAGCCTAAAATTGTCTGCATAAAGTCTCTCTTCAATATGTTATGATAAATTTGACTTTAATTTATCAAATATTTCCAATACTTATCCGGCTGGCTGTCACGAACCAACAGGTCAATAATTACAGAAATGCCAGGGGCGTACAGGCAGTCCGGTTGAGTTCATTAGCAACGGCAGAGGTTAGCCTTTTTACATATATTTTGTCCTTGATAATATATCATATTTGACATATCTTTATAACCATGAAAACACAAGATAAACCTCTCGTGTGGCTACACGGTGAAATTAAAACTCCACCATTTTCTTCTGCCGCAAGAATTGAAGCGTGATTCCTTTTTAGACTTCTCCAGAGGGGAGAAAAATTGAAAATGCCACATTCGAGATCGATACCAAGTATAGGTTCTAATTGTCATGAAATGAGAATAAATGATGAAAGAAAAACCTGGCGAATAATTTATAGAATTGACGAGGATGCAATAATAATTCTTGAAGTATTTAGCAGGAAGACTCAACAAACACCTAAGCAAGTTGTAGATATATGTAAGAAAAGAATAAAGGAGTACGATAATGAATAAACAAAAGAAAAATAAATTAGAAAAAAAAGGCTGGAAATTTGGTTCGGCAGAGGAATTCCTTGGTTTATCGGAAGAAGAATCTGCGTACATTGAATTAAAGATGAAACTAAGTGCCAATTTAAGAAAATTACGTACAGAGCAAAAACTTACGCAAGTTGAACTTGCAAAAGTTATTAAGTCCAGCCAATCGCGTGTGGCCAAACTTGAAACCGGTGATCCATCGGTCTCTCTTGATCTTTTAATTAGATCATTATTAGCTCTTGGTACTTCCAATAAAGATATTGCTCGCGCCATATCATCTTAATATTTTATTCTGAAGGCTAACGATGTTGCGTTTAGCCCGCCGCCCATAACAGCAATGCAGCTTTGAAATACAAACGCCAATAATTTATTTACTATTCATTTTGTCAAATACATTCAAAGAGTAACAAACTATTAGGACGCAACTTTATAATTACTCAAATGCCAAACAGTTTAAAGCGGTCGGCCTTGAAGAACTGGTTAGGTGTTTTTTTTAATAACTTTTATAAACTTTCTTAAAATACTATTTCGCTTTTTGTAGTCTTTCATTAGAATTGCATTCCACTCCCAACCACACACAGAACAATAAACATTTTCATCCACTGGATTGATTGTAAATTTTGCAAAGTTATTACAATGAAGACATTGGCGTTCACCGACCAATTGTTTCTTTTGATTGAATTGATTATAAAGATGGTTTACTGAATCAAACATTTTTTGTGATTTTGGGGATAACTCACGAATCGCATAATCTGGATTTAGACTTCGATACTTAGTAATATATAAATGAATCATTGCCATCTCATAAGCCGATAGATAACCAACATTATAATTATATCTGTTTGTCTGGCCATCCCTCTTTATTTCCCAACTAATGGGTTCATATCCATTAAGAGTAAGTTTACCAAGTCCAAGAAATGATGTAGCAAGATCAGTAAGTCTTTCATTATCCTCTGTTTTTGGTAACCGCACATTTTTTGTATCTAAATAATGATGAGTTAATTCGTGCGCTAGAATTGCACCCATAATTAAAGGAGAGTGCTTGTTCGTAATGTTTAATTCAATCTTGCTATGGTATGGTCCATTATATTTTATTAATCCAGGTGGGACATCATCGTTTGTCCAATCATATGATAAAGTAATAAGTGGATCAGAAACACCTTTCCAATCTTCTATAATTGGACAAGTTGCTGAACAAATAAAATCGGCTAAAATTTTTATTCCTTCATTGAGAGCTTTAGTTGTTCCTTGAGCAATGAATCCATAGAATCCAGGTGTAGGATCAAAGAAAAAATCATCTTTAGAGCCAAGTTTATATATTCCAATTCTACCATTTAAATAGGCAAATTGTGATTCAATCCAGCTATAATTTATCTTGTTAGTCATCCAACTTTATATCCTTGATGAAAACACCTAACGGTGTTGCAACTAACTTGCCGCCCAGAATAGACAGCTAAGTTAGAACTACAACGCCAATAAATAAGAAAATATTTTTTAACTAAACAAACTTAAACAACAATGAAAAACGAAAAACGTAAAGCTGAAAACTGCAACAAACCCGAACCGCACGAAGCGGTCAAGTTGAGTTGCGGGTTATACCACAACTACCCTATATCCTTTTCAGGCAATTGTTGCTTAAAATTTCTGATTGTTAGAATAAAGATTTTTTTAGATTCAACACGATAAATAATTCTGTATTCACCTTCAAACACTTCTCGAATTCCTTCTCTATTTGCTTCTGGTACTTTTCTTCCTCTTTTAGGATTTTTCGATAATGTTTCGACTTTCTTAAAAATATTATTAACCATTTTTTGAGCTGCTGAATTGTTATCTATTGCAATATATTCATAAATATCTTCTAACCTCTCAACGGCTAAAGGAGACCAGGATATTTTCATAATTATGATCTCTTAGCAAATTTCTTTTTTACTTCTTGATGTGATATTTCCATTCCTTGAACAATTTGGTCTTCTGCTAACTTGATATCTTCTAGGACTTCCAATTTATCAACTAAAGATTGGTATGCTGATACATCTAATAATATCGCAGAACTTTTGCCATTTTGAGTAATAATTAAAGGTCTCTTAGTTTTTTTTATTTTATCGAAATAAAAAGCAACTTTAGAACGAAATTCAGAAAGTGGTTGAATGTCTTGATCCAACTGTATTTTATACATAAATTCTCCAAATTTTATATTGTGCACTTAAACGTACTATATTTTGCACAATATATCAATAACAGAATATCTAATCTTTTGTGGTATAACGGAGTGGCTTTTCACCCGTCCGCCCAGAACAACGATGCCTAACTGAAAAGCTACTGCCAAATATTTTTAACAATTTTTCTTAATGGAACAAAGCCGAACAACAACGCATAACTTTACCACTAAACCTGAAAATATTAATACCGCCGCATTGAAAACGCGGCGGGTGGAAAAGCTGGTTAGACAATTCCCAGATAGCTGATTTACATAAATCAATATTTCTTCAGATAATGTTATATTAGGCATATTTAATCCACAACACATAATATGTGTATAAATATAATTAGTCAATAACTTCTCCGGCAGGCGCAACTAATTGCACTTCACAGTCAGGGTCATAAAGAGATTGCAGGTTTTGAATCATTTTGAATTCCGTTCGCTCTCAAAAATAATTCTCAACAGATGCAAATCTTTGTAAGAAATTTCTTTGTTAAATTTTTCGAATATGTTGGATAGAGTATTTGTCCCTTCTTCCTTAAATGCTTTAAAAACATGTTGCTTCTTTTCCATGTCAATTGAAAGTTCGTCCTTTAGTCCATCTGTTCTTACTTTATTACCTTC
>JAJXTM010000121.1 GCA_021783875.1 Bacteroidota bacterium | reverse complement strand
GTTATTCCTGGTGGTTCCTCTATGCCTCCTTTACGGGGTGATCAAATTGATGGAATCAAAATGGATGCTGAATCGTTAAAGGCTGCAGGGACATCCATAGGTACCGCAGGTATTATCGTGATGGATGAAGATACTGATTTAGTCAAAGTGCTCGCAAGAATCTCTAAATTTTATTACCATGAAAGTTGTGGTCAATGCACTCCTTGCAGAGAGGGAACTGGGTGGCTTGTAAAATTGCTAAATAGGATTGTGAATGGAGAAGGATCTACTCATGATTTGGATTTACTTGTATCAGTCGCTAATAATATTGAAGGTAATACTATATGTGCTCTTGGGGAAGCGGCTGCATGGCCTGTGAAATTTATGATCACTAGATTTAGAGACTACTTTGAAAAAAGAGTCAGCTCTGAAGTTATTATTCCGGTGGCGAATAAAGTTCATTCCATGCGTAACACTGCTTATCCTTTAGCACCAATAAAGGATTAGTCTCGGGAATTGTTCCTTTTCTGTTAAGGGAATCTTATTATTAATTTGCAGAAATAGTACGAGAGTTTTGCCGAATTCTAAAGTAAATATCTTATGACAGTAAATAATTTTATAAACAAATTAACCTAATTCCTTTTTATTCAGAATACATTTCGATATATTTGCAAGTCAAATTTCAAAAACTTAATTGATGAGTTATGATAAATCTAAAATCACTTAATGCCGATCAACGAAAAGCGGTAGAATATGACAACGGACCCGAAATGATCGTTGCGGGAGCGGGATCGGGTAAAACTCGCGTTCTTACCTATAAAGTTGCTTATTTAATTGATAATGGATATGATCCTGAAAGCTTATTAGCTTTAACATTTACTAATAAGGCCGCTAACGAAATGAAAGCAAGAATTCATGAGCTGGCCGGTGCTAAAGCAGAAAAAATATGGATGGGAACTTTCCACTCAATATTTGCAAAGATTTTAAGAATAGAAGCAAATAACATTAATTACAAAAGTAATTTTTCAATATATGATGCCGAAGATTCCCAATCTTTGGTCTCAAATATAATCTCGAATTTTGATATCAATCTTGACAATATAACACCAAGCTCAGTGAAACATCGTATCGGATTTCTTAAAAACCATATGATCCTTCCAAATGATTATCGTAAGAACCATGTAAAATCTTTTATAGAGGAAAAAATAGCAGATATTTTTGAAGAATATCAAAAAAGACTTGTTGCAAATAACGCTATGGATTTTGAAGACCTTCTTTTGAAACCTATAGATTTATTTAATTCAAACGAAAAAATACACCAAAAATATAAGAAAAAATTTGCCTATCTTCTTGTTGATGAATTCCAGGATACTAATAAAGCTCAATATGAACTTCTTAAATTATTAGTTACTAAGGACTGCAAAATTTGTGTTGTAGGAGATGATGCCCAAAGCATTTATAGCTGGCGTGGAGCTAACATCGGCAACATGCTGGATTTCGAAAAAGATTTCCCTAAACATAAAATATTTAAACTAGAGCAAAATTACAGATCCACTAAAAATATTTTACTTGCAGCAGATTCTGTTATTAAGAAAAATAAAGATCAAATTCTTAAAACTTTATGGACACAAAATAATGAAGGTGAACTTTTAACCTTAGTTAAATGTTCGGATGAAAAAGACGAAGCTTTCCAAATAGCTAAAGCTATAAAACAAGAAATATCCAAGAAAAAATTATCTCTTAAAGATTTTGCTATCTTATATAGAACTAATGCTCAATCTAGGGCACTTGAAGATATTTTTAGGAAAGAAAAGCTGGCGTACCGGATAATTGGCGGTATTGAATTCTATAAACGCAAAGAGGTAAAAGACCTTATTGCTTATTTGAGAGTAATTTCAAATCAGAACGATGAAGAAAGCCTGCTTCGTATTATGAATTTTCCTCAAAGAGGAATTGGAAGCACTACAATTAAAAGGATGATTTCATTTGCAAGGAAATTGAATATTAATCTTTATGATACTATGGCAAGAGTTTTTGAAGTCATTGATATTAAAGAAAGAATCCAGAAAAATGTTAAGCAATTTAGACTTTTAATTGAAAAATATACAGGTCTTAAAGATAAATTGTCTGTCGGAGAGCTTTCCCGAGCTTTAGTTGATGAACTAGGGGTGTTGAGAATATTCAAAGAGGAGAATACCCCTGAGTCAATTGCACGATGGGAAAATATCAATGAACTTTTGTCAGCTTTAAGTGAATATTCGAACTCTAATAAGGATGCCAAACTTGAACAATTTCTTGAAGAAGTTTCACTGGTTTCTGATGTTGATAATTATAACCAAGGAAATAATGTAGTAACTTTTATGACAGTTCATGCTGCTAAAGGATTAGAGTTCCCAATAGTATTTATTTCGGGTTGTGAAGAAGACATTTTCCCTCTTTCTAATAGATTTAGTACCGATGCTACTTTAGAAGAGGAAAGGCGATTATTTTATGTCGCAATTACAAGAGCACAGCAAAAAGTCTATTTGCTTCATGCCCGTTCAAGATATCGTTTTGGAGAAGTCGCTTACCAAAGCAGATCAAGATTCATTGATGAATTAGATACTAATTCATATTTCGAATTAAATGGCGGGATTATTAAAAAAAGCTCTGTTAGAAAATCAAAAAAAGAAATTTTTTACGAGTATTTTGAAAATGTTGATTATGAAACTTTTGATCAGGAAAACAAATCCTTACGTCCCGGAAGCAGAGTTATGCATGATAAATTTGGACTGGGAAAAGTAACGCAAGTAGTCGGATTTGGGGAACAACAAAAAGCCACTGTGGTTTTTGAAGGAAACAATATTAAACAGCTAATGCTCAAATTCGCTAAGTTAAAAGTGCTGTAACAGCTATTTACTGCGCTCTTATCCTTTCTGCCTAATAATTTTCTTAGTTCGCTATAAATATATCGCAAATAAAGAAAAATTAATTTATATTAATTCTGTAAAAAAATTAAAAATTATTATAACTTTTCAAATTTGTTAAGTATATAATATCCTAACCATTATCTAGAAAATAAGGAGCTGGCAAATGTCAATTGCACCTAAAAAATTAGCCATCTTAGTTGGTGGTGGTCCTGCACCTGGAATAAATAGTGTAATCGGAGCAGCAACTATTCGAGCTGCATTGGAAGGGGTTGAAGTCATTGGTATAAAAGACGGATTTAAGTGGATTATGGATGGTGATATTTCTCATGTGAAAGAACTGACAATCCATAACGTTAGCCGAATTCATTTTAGGGGTGGATCTTATATTGGTATTGCCAGAAATAATCCCACGAAAGATAAAAAACTTTTAGAAAATACTGTCACTTCTTTGTTAAGACTTAATGTCGATAAAATTATTACCATTGGGGGTGATGATACTGCTTTTAGTGCTTTGAAAGTAGATGAAATGGCTGCAGGCAGGATCAAAGTTGTACATGTTCCAAAAACTATTGACAATGACCTGGACCTTCCTCATGGAATCCCCACTTTTGGATTTCAGACAGCACGTCATATTGGCGTCGAATTAGTTAAAAACTTAATGGTCGATGCTCAAACAACTTCCAGGTGGTATTTTGTTGTGTCCATGGGAAGAAAAGCAGGGCATTTAGCTCTTGGAATTGGTAAGGCTACTGGAGCTACCATTACGCTTATTCCTGAAGAATTTCCGGGTACTGATATTCGGCTTTCACATATGGTAGATGTTTTAGTCGGTGCAATTATTAAACGTTTAAGTTATGGCAGAAATGACGGCGTAGCGATTATTGCTGAAGGATTAGTTGAACATCTAAACCCGAAAGACTTAGAATCTCTTGTCAATATAGAAAGAGATGCTCATGATAATATAAGAATTGCTGAAATTAATTTTGGTGAAATATTAAAATATAAAGTACAAGAACGATTGAAAGAATTTAATCTAAAATCTGCAATTGTAGCAAAAAATATCGGATATGAATTGAGATGTGCTGATCCAATACCTTATGATATGGAATACACACGTGATCTTGGTTTTTCTGCCGCCCAATTTATATTATCCGGAGGTACAGGAGCTATGGTTTCAATTCAAAATGGACATTTTGTTCCGATGTTTTTTAAGGATATTATCGATCCGGTTACTAAGAAGACAAAAGTAAGAATGGTTGATCCTTCCTCTGAATCTTTTTATATAGCAAGAAAATATATGCTTCGCCTAAACCAATCAGATTTTGAAGACCCGCATGAACTTGCCAAATACGCAGCTACCTGCGGAATTTCACTTGAAGAGTTTAAGAAACAATTTTATTATTTAATGGAAAATGACCTGTTATATCAAAATTTGAGAGAAGGCAAAATTAAGCTTGCATCTAATGAAAATAATGAAGTTTATAAAATCTCTGAAAAAGTTAAAATTAAAGACATAAAAGATGAAAATGCAAATATTTTATCTTAACTATTTTCTCAGAAATACCAAAAATATATTGGCATTAAATCAGGAAAGGACTAGTAAATTCTTTAGTTTAACTATAGTTTATTATTCTTTTTGCTAAAAAACTTGACAGAGATTACATAATAAGAAAGGATTGTTATAAAACATTGCTTTTTAACGTTTTATTTTCTAATTTATTACTAAGTGATATACATAAATAAGAATTTTTAAATATAATATTTTTATGATTCAAGGATTGAAGGCGAATCCTTTTATCGAATAATTTAGCCACTCATCGTCTGTGAGTGCTAAAAGTAGAAAATAGTTTATTTTTTTTAATTTTTGTTTGCATATTTGTTTAGCCTTTATTAGGCAAATTATTTTTATTATTTACCGGCATCAATTTAATTACAATATGATTGGTAAATAACTCATAGGCAAAGTTAACAAGCGAGGTTCATATGAAATACAAGAATATACTTTTTAAGCTGCTATTTCTCATTACCTTTGGATTAGCATCTTTTACATTTGCTCAGCCTGCAGTCCCAATACTTTTAAGCCCCCATCAATATACTACAGGTGTTTCGATTTCTCCCACTTTTGTATGGGATTCAGCTGCTACAGCAGTGCAATGGCAATTAGAAATATCAACAGATAGTACTTTCACTACAGTTAATTTTACTTCTTTAGTACTGCATGATACTATTTATACTTATTCCGGCTTGTTAAGTCCTGGCACAAAATATTGGTGGCGTGTTGATGCAGGAAATGTTTCTTCTGTTTTTTCAGCATATTCATCTCCATTTGGATTTACTACTAATTATTTACCAGTTGCCTCTGGACTTAATATAACTGGATCTCTTAGTGTAGGCTCAACTCTAACTGCTAATTATACTTACTTCGATGCGGATGGAGATTTACAAGGAGCTTCTACTTTCCAGTGGTATAGAGCATCGGATGCTATTGGTACTGGGAGTACTGCCATACCAGGTGCGACTTCAAATACTTATACTTTAGTTCATGCTGACTCCTCATTTTTTATTTCATTTAAAGTTACTCCAGTTGCATTAACAGGTTCATCTCCCGGAGCTCCTGTTACATTAGCAGCTTATAGCGGTCCAATAACTGGGTTTGTTGTTTCGACACCTACAGTACCAGTCTTAGGTTATCCTGCTGACAGCACATGGCGTATGCCGGATAGTCTAACATTTACTTGGTCTAATCCCGGTAATCAAGATTCATCATTTGAAATTCAAATCACCCAAGACCCGACTTTTCACGTTTATGAAATAGATTCAAGCGGTATAACCGGTACTTCTTATACTGTTGCACATAAACTACAAACGGGAGTATTTTATTATTGGAGAGTACAGGGAAGAAATTCGAAGGGTCAAAGTACGTGGACTAACCCATTTATTTTCAAAGTTACTATAGATGGTGTTAAGGGTCCAGGAGTTCCTCATCTTGATTGGCCAATCAATTCCTCAGATGTTTATAATGATACAACCTTGTTAGTGTGGAATAGACCTTATGCTGACTCTTCACTTGTTTTTGATATTGTAATGGCTCGAGATTCAGGTTATACAAGAGGAGTCCAAACATACACAAGTATAGCCACAACTTCTCTCCTTGTTGACACTCTTATAAGTGATTCAACTTATTATTGGAAAGTTCGCTCTAGGGATTATATTCATCCTGATACATCAAATTATTCGGCTAGTTCAGTTTTCCATGTATCGCAATCAAGTACTCTTCCGGTATTAGCTTGGCCGATCGGTGGTGGTAGCGTTTATCAAGTTAGTCAAACTTTCTCTTGGTATCTTAATGGAATAGCACCTGGAATAACATTTGAATTAATTTTATCAAGAAATGCCAATTTATCAAGCCCAGATACTATTGCAACTGGCTTAAACAATAGATTTGTAACATATTATCATTTAAGGTCTGGACAAACTTATTATTGGAGAGTTGTTTCAACGATTCCCGGTGGTCACCAGGATAGCTCTGCAATTGCCACTTTTATTGTTGTCCCAAATGCTGGACCTGTGCCACCTACATTAGGATGGCCTGTTGGTGGTGGAAGTGTCTATACTAATACACCGACTTTGGTCTGGTCTATTAACTCAACTGGATTAGGCTTGAGCTATGATGTTCAATATTCTATTAGCAAAGCGACTTTAAGTTCGTCGCCTGTTTATAATACTACTAATCTATATTATACTGTATTAAATCCACTTTTAAGTAACACTACTTATTATTGGCAAGTCAGATCAAAAAATGGAACTGACAGCTCCTCATATTCACCTGTTGATAGTTTCGTAGTTGCTGCTGGTAGCGGTAACGCTGTTGTTCCAATACCTTCAGCACCGGTTGGTGGGTTACTAGTTCATTCAAATTATCCTACTTTCTCGTGGTATTTGAATATTGCTTCAGCTGGATTAGTATATGATATAAAATATGCACGCACAGTAAGTGGTCTTAGCGCTGCTACTATAATTCCGGCAGGAAGCGGAAATTCCTATACTTTGTTATCACCATTGCCTGTTGATACCATATATTTCTGGCAAGTTAGATCTAGGTCAGCACATGATACTTCTAATTTCTGTAATCCGGATAGTTTTTGGGTTGTTACTGGTAGCGGAAATCCAATTGTCCCTATTCCTTCTTGGCCTATTGGAGGAATTACGGTAGAACCTAATCCTCCAGTCCTAAATTGGTACCTCAATTCATCTCCACAAGGATTGAAGTATAAAGTTCAATATACTTCTGATAATAGTTTTTCCACTTATACTGAGCATTCGGCTATTGACACAGATTCATATCTAATACCATCTGCTCTACCTATTGGAGTTACATATTATTGGAGGGTAAAGTCATATAATGCTATAACCAATGATTCATCAGGCTGGTCACCAATAGAAAGTTTTGTTACACCTGCCTTTTTAAGCGCCGCAGTGCCGCATGTTGCAAGTCCGGTTGGTGGAGTTAAGTTGCAGGTTACTGATCCTATGCTTACTTGGTATGTACCGACTTATGATACAAGCATAACTTCTTATGACGTTCAATATTCTACGAATTCAGATTTCTCAAGTGCTTATACAATACCGAATTTGAGTAAGACTAATCAAGTACTAAGCTCTTTGCAGCCGGGTCAGTTATACTACTGGAGAGTTAGGTCTTCTGTAAGTAACGGTACATCATCATCCTATTCTTATTCAGGAAGTTTCTATTCGGCTGGAACAACTGGAATAAAAGATAATCAGGTAGTTCCATATAAATTTGCAGTTGATCAAAATTATCCGAATCCATTTAATCCATCTACTCAAAT
>JAJXTM010000120.1 GCA_021783875.1 Bacteroidota bacterium | reverse complement strand
CTAAATATTACTTTATTGGGAATCTGGCTAAATAGCTGTGCAGTTGTTAAGAAGAATAGAATAATTATAGATTTCAAGTCAGTGCCCCCTTTTGAATTATTGCAAAAAATCATTATCAAAGAAAAAGTAAAAAGGAAAATGTAAAAAGACAATAGCTAAAAAGAAAAAATTTAAATTATTGTTTAATATTTTGAGCTAAAATATCGAAAACTCGATTTGGAATTAATTTTAATAATTTTGCTCCTAGCACTGTTGGAAGTGGAAATTGAATTATTTGCTTTTCTTTTTTGATACCAGCGATAATTAATTTTGCAGCTTTTTCTGAAGACATTAGAAAAGGCATCTTAAAATTATTTTTATCCGTCATCGGTGTCTTCACAAATCCCGGTTTTATTGTAATTACTTTAATGCCGTATTTTTTTAACTCAATTCTTAAACTTTCAAGAAGAATTGAAATAGCTGCTTTACTAGCACTATAGACGCCATTTCTTGGAAAGCCCCTTCCATCAGCAAGACTTGATACACCAATTATATATCCATTGCTGTTTTCAATCATAAAAGGAATTATTTCTGCCACAAAATTCAAGAAACCATTAACATTTACATTAAAAACTTCTTCTGACTTAAGATTATTAAAATTTTTTATGCTTTGAGGTGTGCTTATTCCAGAATTATAAATTAGTACATCTATGTTTCCTAAAAGATATTTTGCCTCAGCAACAGCGATTTTCACTTCTTCTTTTAAAGTAACATCACATTTTATTGAAATAATTTTTCTCTTTATGTCTTTAACATTTGACAATTGCTCATCGATTAATTCTTTTCTTCGCGCAAGTAAAGATAAATTACAATCTTCTTTTAAAAGTTGTTTTGCTAATTCAAGACCTATTCCACTGGAAGCTCCGACTAAGAGAACATTCTTGTTTTTTAAATCAAACATTAATTTCCTTATTTTATATACTTATGGGAATATAATAGAAAAACACATAGGAAAATTATTAATCCTAAGATTAGGACTTTCCAATTTATTAACAAATCATTATCTTTATATCAAAAATTATTCCAATGTTTGAAAATGATTTAATAAAAATATCAGAAGTTTTAGTAAGACCGGAAATTGCTAAAATCGAATTTTCATGTAACATCGAAAAATGTAAAGGTGCATGCTGTACATTAGAGAGCGATTACGGCGCTCCATTATTAGAAAATGAATTAAAAGAAATTACAGATATTCTTGAAAGAGCAAAAAAACATATTAGTGAAAAAAGCAGAGAAATAATTGAAGAATACGGGTTTTTTGAAAAAAAAGAAGGTGAGTATCTAACAAGAAGTATAGGTAATAAGGATTGTGTTTTTGTATATTTTGAGAATAAAGTCGCAAAATGCAGTATTGAAAAAGTATATTTTGAAGAAGGAACAAGTTTTAGGAAGCCAATTTCCTGTCATCTTTTCCCGATACGAATTTCCAATTTTAGAGGAGATATTTTAAGATATGAAAAATTTGAGGAATGCAATCCAGCGCTAGAAAAAGGTAAAGAAAATAAGGTAAAACTTTTAGATTTTTGTAAAGACGCATTAATAAGATTATACGGTAAGCAATGGTTTTCAGAATTAAAGGAAAAGAACGGATGAAGCAATGTTATCATTAAGTCAGAGATTATCTCAGCAACAAAAATTATCGCCGCAGCAAATACAGTATCAAAAATTACTTCAGCTTAATACTCTAGCACTGGAACAGAGGATAAAAACAGAATTAGAGTTAAATCCAATTCTTGAAGAAGTTTTAGACGGAGAACTAGAACAAAATCAGGAATCAGATGAAAAGGACAAAAGAGAAGAATCCGAAGGAGCAGATGACGATTTTGAAAGCAGTTCGAATGAAGAATTTGAGCTAGAAGATTTTATGAATGATATTGATTTTGAGGGAGATCGGGCAAATCGAAGCAAAGATGATGAAACCTATCAACCGTTAGCACCTGCTAAAGAAAGTTTAAGCGAACATCTTCTGGAACAGTTAAGAATGCTCAATTTAAATGAGGATTTATTTCGACTCGGCGAAGAAATTATCGGCAGTCTTGATTCTGATGGTTATCTTAAGACAAGCTTACCGGAGATTTTAAAAGAATTAGATATGTTTGAACATATAATCATTAGCTCTGAAACTGCGGAAGGTTTGTTAAAAAGGATGCAGACATTTGATCCAATCGGAATTGCATCAAGAAATCTTCAGGAATGTCTTCTCGTTCAATTAAAGAATTCCACACATGATCCTTATTATACCTATCTTGCGAATGAAATGCTTGAAAAGCATTTCCACGACTTTACGCAGCGAAGATTTGAATCTATAAAATTAAAAATGAATCTTACCGACGAAGGTTTAAAAGCTACAATTGATTTAATACAAAGTTTGAATCCAAAACCCGGAGACGGAAATATTGAATCGACCGAAATGAATCAAATAACTCCGGATTTTATAATTGAAAAGGTAGAAGATGATTTTATAATTACATTGAATGACCGATCTGTTCCTTCTGTAACTTTAAGCAAAACATATCTTGAAATGATTGACAGCAACCGAAAGACAAAAAAATCATCCGAAAGGGAGAAGAATACTTATAAGTTTTTGCGAGAGAAGTTTGAATCGGCTAAGTGGTTTATTGCTTGTATTCAACAGAGGAGAGAAACATTAATGAAAATTATGCAAGCAATTGTCGAAAAGCAGCATGATTTTTTTGACAAGGGAGCTAAATTTTTAAGACCAATGATATATAAAGACATTGCCGAAGAAATTAATATGGATATTTCAACTATCAGCCGAGTTGTAAACGGGAAATATGTTCAAAGCCCGATGGGCATTCATGAATTAAAATATTTTTTTAGCGAAGGATTAAGCACTGATTCAGGCGAAGAAGTTTCAAATAAGCATATAAAGGAAAGGCTAAAAGAAATAATCGACTCCGAAGATAAAGATTCTCCGTATAGTGATGATCGCTTAGCGGAATTGTTAAATGAAGAAGGAATTCATATTGCCAGAAGAACAGTGGCAAAATATAGAGAACAGCTAAGACTGCCGATTGCCAGATTACGCAGAGAACTATGATTAAATATTTCGGTAATGTTTTATTAACATTTCTTATGTTCGGAGTATTTGCATTTCTTCATTCTTTTCTTGCTTCAAATAATGTCAAATCTAAGATTATCAAAAAGTCAGGTAATTTTATAGCATTTTATAGATTATTATATGTGATTTTTTCTTTAATCTCTTTTTGGATAGTTTTTACATTTGCTCCTCATTCTGATTTTTTTATTTACGATTTGCCTCATCCGTTTGATTTATTAATTTTAGTTCCGCAATTTTTATCGTTATTCGGACTTTTATGGTGTTTAAAGTATTTCTCCGTAAAAGAGTTTTTAGGGATAAATCAAATTCAAAGGTGGAAAAGCGGAAATTATAATATAAATGAAAATGATGAGCAGTTAACTTTAAGGATAGAAGGACCTTATAAATACAGCAGACATCCGGTATATTTTTTCTCCATACTTTTTTTGATATTCCGTCCTGAAATGGATCTATTTTATGCCGGGTTATTAATCTGTATTATTTCTTATTTTTACATAGGTACGTTTTACGAAGAAAGAAAATTAGTTCAGAAATTCGGAGAAAGATATATAAATTATCAAAAAAACACACCTAGAATATTCCCTTTGAAAAGGGATGTTAATAAGTAATAAAATTTTTTAAAGGACTCTTATTATAATAAATTTAAAGGAATTGAATTAATGGAATTAACAATGCATGCTACCACGATAATTGGCGTTGTTCATAAAGGAGAATCGGCAATCGGAGGCGATGGTCAGGTTACTCTAGGAAATACAGTTATGAAACACAACGCAATAAAAATCAGAAAAATTTCTAACGGAAAAGTTTTATGCGGATTTGCCGGAGCTACTGCCGATGCTTTTACACTTGTCGAAAAATTTGAAGAAAAGCTGGAACAGTATCGGGGAAATGTAGGTCGCTCAGCTGTAGAATTGGCTAAAGAATGGCGTTCTGATAAATATCTTAGGAAACTTGAAGCGATGCTTGCTGTAGTTGCAGATGGTAAAGCATTAATAATATCAGGGAATGGCGATGTAATAGAACCAGATGATCAAATTGTAGCTATAGGTTCAGGCGGTATGTATGCACTTGCAGCAGCAAGAATGCTGAAAAAGTATAGTAATCTAAGTGCAAAAGAAATTGTCGCTGAAGCTCTAAAAACAGCCTCGGATATTTGCATTTATACAAACGATAAAATTCATGTAGAAGTAATTAAAGATAAAAATTAAATATGAAAAATAAAACAAACCATACTCTCACCCCTTCTGAAATAGTAATTGAATTAGATAAATATATCATAGGTCAAACCGACGCAAAGCGTGCTGTTGCCATTGCTTTAAGAAACAGATGGCGAAGACAGCAGGTTGCCGAAAATTTGCGTGAAGAAATTATGCCTAATAATATAATCTTAATCGGACCTACCGGAGTAGGAAAAACAGAAATCGCCCGTCGATTGGCTAAGCTTGCAGAAGCGCCTTTTGTTAAAGTTGAAGCTTCAAAATTTACTGAAGTCGGATATGTAGGAAGAGACGTCGAATCAATGATCAGGGATCTTGTTGATTATGCAGTAACCCTAGTAAAATCAGAAATGACATTGCAAGTCCAAGAAAAAGCTGAAAACCTTGCTGAAGAGAAAATATTGGATATACTTATTCCACCAGTTAGACGAGCTGCCGCAACCGAAACTTCTGAAAATGACGATAACAATGAGGCTATCCAGAACAAAAAAACCCGTGAATGGATGCGGGAGAAACTGAAAAACGGAGAGCTTGATAAAAAATTAATCGAATTTGATGTGAATGTTCAAAATGGTTTAGGCATGCAGGTACTTGGACCATTCGGAATAGACGATCTCGGCATAAATTTTCAGGAAATAATGGGAAACATTATGCCTAAGAAGAAGAAGAAAAGAAAAACCTCAATTTCAGAAGCACGTACAATTATAACCCAGGAAGAAGCTCAAAAATTAATTGATATGGAAATGGTACAAAAGGAAGCCATTGAGCGAGTAGAAAACTCAGGGATTATATTTATTGATGAAATTGATAAAGTTGCTGGCGGTGGAAAAGGATCCGGACCAGACGTTTCTCGCGAAGGTGTACAGCGAGATCTGCTTCCTATCGTTGAAGGCTCTAATGTTAACACAAAATACGGTGTAGTAAAAACAGACCATATTTTATTTATTGCCTCAGGTGCTTTTCATGTGTCAAAACCGTCTGATCTTATTCCCGAACTTCAAGGAAGATTCCCAATTCGAGTAGAGCTAAAAAGTCTTACACAAGATGACTTTATCAAAATTTTGACAACACCCGAAAATGCACTTTTAAAACAATATAATGCTTTATTAGAGACAGAGGGCGTTAAATTAGAATTTACAACCGACGGTATAAGAGAAATTGCCCGAATAGCATCAGAAGTGAACGAACAAGTTGAAAATATTGGAGCTCGCCGGTTGCATACAATCCTCACTACATTGCTTGATGAGACATTATTTAATGTCCCTGATAAGCTTCCGACATCTACAATAAAAATTAATGCAAAATTTGTTAAGCATAAATTAGACAGTATAGTTAAAGATCGTGATCTTAGTAAGTTCATACTTTAATTATTAATATCAAATCTTTTGACCGCAGTTGAAAAAGAATTTATCGACTGCGGTCTATCAGTAATTTTAACCTCAATTCATCAAAAATACCACTTTAATTAAAATTCGCTTCACTTATTAGTCGGAATTATATAACTATACAAGTAACTTTTTACCTGAATTTATAATTATTAAAGTAGGAATTTTTGTTGCATAATATTTAGTACTAACTGTTCATGTTTTTGTGCAAATATATCTTTAGATGCTAGTTATTATCAAAATGGAAATACAATTAAACAGGCACGAAGTTTGATTAAAGGAAACTCAATATTTATTGGATATAATTTAAAAGGAGAATAAAATGAATAATAAAAAAATTTCACTATTTTTTATACTAATACTTTCTTCACTATCATTTTTATATGCCCAGGATTCGACAAAAGATTACAATTGGAGAAAACATTTCAAATGGAATCGGCATAATTTATGTTTTTGGAGGAATGAGTTTAATGGAAATCCGACTATTTCAATCGATTATGGATTTTCAGATTTGAATCAGAATGGACTTAACGGAAAGTTCACAAAACCAAACCTTTTTGAAGCTAGATTAGGTTATACAAGACAAAAGCTTTCAGAGCATTCAAATGATCTGATAAGTTATAATTTTCATTATTTGTTAGTTAGCGATATATCAACAAAATTAAACGCTAATTCTACAAGCGGAAATAGTTATAGGACAGACTTATGGCGCGCAGGGTTTGGGTGGGCATCCGGATACGGTTATAAGGTTAATGAATCCTTTAATATAATCCCTTATTATGATTATGCAGTAGATTGGTCTCAATTGAATATGAATAGCTCTCCCTCAAATATGAATGATAAAAGTATAACGGACCTTTACAATAATAGTATCCGTTTCGGGACAAGTACAGAGGCAGGTATTAAAATTAATGTAACTCCGAATATTCAAATTGGGGCCGGATACGAACGTTCAATAATTTTTCCTCGCCATATTTTTTGGAAATGGGTCGGAAGCATTATTGTTGAAGCAGCAGGACAGGGAGCAGTTAATAATTTTGTTGAACATATAATGAATGTTTCACCCTTATCAGTGCCCGTAGTTAATTTTATGCTGAAAAATGCTGTCTCATATGCTTTATATGAACTTCGTAAGGATAAAATGAATTGGCCGTTTGATTCCGCATCACCTTTAACTTATGATCAATTTAGAGCAGGGATTACAATTGTATTTTAAGAGAAAAGGATAAAATAAAAAGGGAAAAGACATAAAAAGAGAGTATGAAAAGGTAGGATTTGGTTGCAGATAAAGGGAATAATTAAATTGAAAAATGTGCAATTATTACTTTATGTTTATAATATTACTTTTTTATTCTAATTAATTTTCCTTATTTAGATTAAGAATTATTTTTATTCTTAGTATCGTTCCGGAAAATATTTTTAATATGGAATACACATGAGCCGAAGGGTTACTTTTTCAATTTTCTTTATACTTATTGCATTTAATACGAATTTATTTTCGCAATGGATTAAAACCCCTTTAAGTAATGCTTATGTTTGGTCATTTGCTGCAAAGGATTCAGAAATATTTGCAGGAAGCGGGGGCGGCGGAATTTTTCTTACTACCAATAATGGCACAACTTGGAATAAAATTGATACTGGTCTTTCTAATCTTGGAATTTCTTCTTTATTGATTAATGGCGAAAATATTTTCGCCGGTACTTATGGAGGCGGAGTATTGCTGTCAATCAACAATGGAAAATCCTGGTCAACTACGGCTCTCGATAGTCAATATGTATGGTCGTTAGCATTAAGCAACTCAAATATATTTGCAGGGACACAAAAAGGCATTTATTTATCTAAAAATAATGGAAGCAGCTGGAATCAAATAAACTCCGGCTTGACTAGTCTAGTTGTAAATTCATTAATTACCAGCGGAGGAAATATTTTTGCCGGAACTACCGGAGGCGTTTTCCTTTCAACAAATGGCGGAACAAATTGGACTGCAGCTGATTCAGGTTTGACTAATAAATATATTTGGTCTTTAT
>JAJXTM010000007.1 GCA_021783875.1 Bacteroidota bacterium | reverse complement strand
GTATCAATTTATCTGATATATGTTTAATTTTCCCATCGATTGAGATTATTCCAATTCCATCAGGAGAAGCTGAAATGATGCCTTCCCATTTCTGGCTGCTTTGCAGCAAAGCTTCCTCTGTCTGTCTTTGATTCGAAATATCAGTCAAAAAGTTCAATGTTGCGGGGTTTTCTTCCCAATCTATAAGAACAGCATTCATATAAACCCATCGTGTGCTTAAGTCTTTATGCTGTATTCTAAAAATATAATGGTTAGGGACATCTTTCCCCTTGAGTCTATTATTATGATTTTCAATCAACCTGGTTCTATCTTCCGGGTGAACAAAATTCTCAAATTGCATTGATTCAATTTCTTCAGCTAAATATCCGGTCATTTCTCTAGCCTTTGGATTGGTCAATCTAAATTTACCATCTTGAATTACAACAATTGCTTCATTTGCACTATCAACTAGCAGATGATATTTTTGTTCGCTTTCCCTAAGTTCTTTCTCGACTTGCTTGTGCAAAGTTATCTCTTTTGCCAGTTCTTCATTTATTTGTTTCAAATTATTATTGGCAATTGTGACCTGATTAGTTCTCTCGGATATTAATTCTTCCAGTAATTGATTGCGCTCTAACAATTCTTGCATCGGGTATACTTCACCTTCACGAACTAGGGAGTAGGGAATTGAAATGCTGCTATGAGTAATTTTCCATCCATCATTTTCTTTACGGAAAATCAGTACTAAACGTGCTGTCTCTCTTGATAGGACGTGATCTTTAATCGGCAAATGAATAACAAAGAAACCGGTTGTAACTGCTATATCATCTGTTAATGATTGAACAGCTAAATCTTTCATTTCAATTCGAATAGGATCTTTTACTTGTGCAAAATCCTGCCGTGTAATATCAACCCATTCTTTCTTATCTTTTACAAGGAAATCTCCGCCCCCTGTAAACCCTGAAAAGTCTTCGCTGAAATGCTGAGTAAGCATATCATCCCGACCCGCATACATTTTTATATAATCTTCAAACAATTTTTTAATATTGTTAAGTTCTATTTCCTTCTTTTCATGAGTTCTTGATTCCAAAAATGATTCTGGATTTTTTACTTTTTTAACTCCTGAGAATTCTTTGGATGTAGTCCATTCTTTTTTTTCATCCTCAAACTTATTCTTAAGCCTGATATTCTCGTTCCGGAGGTCATTTAGCTCCTTTATAAGTTCGTTTTTGTTTTTACTAGTACTTTTCATAATTAAAATTATTTAATATCAAAGATTTACTTATAAAATATAAATGAATGCTTCATATATATTAAATTTCCCATTTATTTAGAATTTTAATCCCTTTTTGTCAAAAATATTTTCCAAAATTTATATATCATTAATTCATGTATACACGGAATTTCCTATATTCATTATCGAATTAAATTTCTAGTTATTTAGTCTAATTTGGAACAATTCTGGTTGCAGGGAAAAAATACAGAGTAATTGTGAACTAATTTGGGTTAGCTGTCTTGGGCTTAAAAGAAGAAGCCTTGTAAGTTATTGATTTACAAGGCTTTCTAAGTGGGGGCTAATGGATTCGAACCAATGACCCTCTGCTTGTAAGGCAGATGCTCTGAACCAACTGAGCTAAGCCCCCAGGCTTAATAATGGTTATAAAATCTGAAATGAAATATCTTACTTTTTAGAATTAATTCCAAATAAATTGCTTTTTATTTGAACTTTAATCCATTGTTTTTGCTTTACTTTTAGAGCGAGCGACGGGGTTCGAACCCGCGACATCCAGCTTGGGAAGCTGACACTCTACCAACTGAGTTACGCTCGCATTGAAACAATATTCTTTCTAATGTTTGTAAAGATAAATAATGCTTTGATATTTATCAATGCTTAATATTATTGAAACGCGTCTGTAACTAATTCTGATTGCTGCTTATTTGATTTTTTTGATGACCCGACGGCGGGACTTGCACTCTCAGTTCGTCCTGCATATCTTAATTTTTGCCCTTCTTGCAAGTCATCTATTATTCGGGGTGCTAAGAAATTCCATGCGCCCATATTCTTTGGCTCTTCTTGTACCCATGTTATACTTTTCACTTTAGAATATGTAGAAAAAATCTTTCTCATTATTTCCGATTTATACGGGTAAATTTGTTCAACCCTTACTAATGCTGCATTAATTATATTGTGTTCAGTTCTATATTTCTTTAAATCGTAATAAACTTTACCTGTTGATAATAAAATTTTTTCAATAGAATTTTTATCTTTAATTGTATTATCATCTAAAATTTCGTAAAATTTTCCATTGGTAAAATCTTCTTTAAATGATTTCGCTTCTGGAAGACGAAGTAAACTTTTTGGCGACATTATAATTAATGGTTTTCTAACTGCTTGTTTCATTTGGCGTCTTAAGACGTGAAAATACTGTGAGGGAGTAGTTAAATTACATACCTGTATATTGTCTTGAGCACATAAAGTTAAAAATCTTTCAAGCCTTGCACTTGAATGCTCAGGACCTTGCCCTTCAAATCCATGCGGCAAAAGCATTACTAGATTGTTTGAAAGTTTCCATTTCTCGTTTGATACAACAATAAAATTATCTATAATTACCTGTGCTCCGTTTGCAAAATCGCCGAATTGTGCCTCCCATATAACTAAGGCAAGCGGATCTGCCGTACTATAACCATATTCAAATCCAAGTACAGCGGCTTCTGAAAGTAAACTGTCTAGTGCCTCAATTTTTGCCTGATTACTTTTTAAATGTTTGAGCGGAAAATATTCCAAACCCGTATTAATATCAGTTAAGGCAAGATGACGGTGACTAAAAGTGCCTCTTACGCTGTCCTGACCGCTTAACCTTATAGGAGTACCTTCTAATAAAAGACTACCGAATGCCAACGATTCTGCTAATGCCCAGTCAGCACCCGAATTATCTTGCAAAAATTCCATTCTTTTTTCTAAAAATTTTTTTAATTTCGGGTGTACTGAAAAATCTTTTGGCAGACTAGTGATTCCCTTTATTATTGCCTCTAATTCATTTTCAGTTATTGAAGTGCTGCCAACAGGTGTTATTGCTTCGATTTTTTCTTTTGACACTGCAAGTGGAGCGTCTCCGTTAAAAGTTGATATCCTTCTTTTAATTTTATCAAAAGATTCAGATAAAATATTATCTATCAGATTTTGAAATATTTTAACTTCCTCTTCATTGATTGTTTTTTCTTTTAGTAACCTAGCTAAATAAATTTTTTGTACTGAAGGATGATCTTTGATTTTTTCATAAAGAAGCGGCTGTGTAAATCCTGGTTCATCTCCTTCATTGTGACCATGACGTCTATAACCGAACATATCTATGACTATGTCTTTTTTGAACATCTGCCGGTATTCAAATGCTATTTGTGCTACCCATAATGCTGATTCCGGATCGTCGCCGTTAACGTGAAATATTGGAGCTTGAATCATTTTTGCGACGTCGGTTGCGTATTGAGATGATCGGGCTTCATCGGGGGTTGTTGTAAAACCAATTTGATTATTAATAATAATATGAATTGTGCCTCCGGTTCGATATCCGCTTAATTGTGATAAATTCAAAGTCTCTGCAACAATTCCTTGCCCTGCAAATGCAGCATCTCCGTGTATTAATACCGGGAGAACTTTTCTATGTTCTCTCCGATCATCTAATCGAGTTTGTTTTGCACGAACTATTCCTTCGACGACAGGATTAACCCATTCAAGATGACTTGGATTTGATGCCACTGACACAATTACACTTTCTCCGTTTCTTGTTTTATACTTACCGGATGCTCCTAAATGATATTTAACATCCCCAGAGCCCTCAATAGAATCTAAATCAGCTATATCTTCAAATTCTGAAAAAATTGACTCAAATGACTTTCCGATTATATTAGCAAGTACGTTTAATCTGCCCCTATGTGCCATACCTAGTACTACTTCTAATATACCATTTTCACTTGAGTTGTTTAGTATTAGATCAAGCATTGGAATTAATGTTTCAGAACCTTCAAGCGAAAATCTTTTATGACCTATAAACTTATTATGTATAAAATGTTCAAAAGTTTCGGCAGCTATTAATTTATTTAGAATAATTTTTTTAATTTCTTTATTAAATTGAGGAACATTTTTAACTGGTTCCATTTTGTTTTGCAGCCACAATTTTTCGAGAGGATTTTGAATATGCATATATTCAGCGCCTATCTTTTCGCAGTATGTTTTTTGAAGTATTTCTAAGATTTCGCGTAAAGTGGATTTCTTTAATCCGCCGAAACCCCCGGTAACAAATTCCCTGTCTAAGTCCCACAATGTTAATTTATAAGATGCTGGATCTAATTCAGGATGATATGTAAGCTGACTACCAAGAGGATCAAAATTAGCTATTAAATGTCCTCTTACTCTATAAAGATTAATTAATTGTAAAACTTTTCCCTGCTTTTCAATTTCTTCCGTGTCAATTCTATTTGAAAATGCTTGTGGTTGAGAATCAGTCATCCAGCCAAGAGGTATAAGCGGAATTTTAAGATCTTCGAAAATTTCTTCATAGAAAAAATTGGCTCCCAATAAAAGCTCATGTATTTCTTTTAAGAATAAGCCAGACTCTGCTCCTTGTATTATGCGGTGATCATAAGTGCTTGAAATATTCATTACTTTACTTATTCCGATTGCAGATATTGTGGATGAGGACATAGCCTGATATTCGGCAGGATATTGAATTGATCCGGCGGCTATTATTGTCCCTTGACCCATCATTAACCGTGGTACTGAGAAAATTGTACCTATTGTGCCCGGATTTGTTAAGGTCACAGTGGTTCCTGCAAATTCTACTGGATCAATCAGACCTTTTCGGGATCTGTCTACAAGTTCATCATAAGATTTTACGAATTCTTTAAAATTCATACGATTAGCTTTTTTAATATTCGGCACAATTAAAGAATGCGTACCATCTTTTTTTTCAATATCTATCGCAATGCCTAAATTAATATCCTTTCTTTTTAGCACATTGGGGCGATCATTTAACATAGTAAAAGCATTATTCATTACAGGATTTGTCATAATTGCTTTAACTATTGCCCAGGCAATTATATGAGTGAATGAAATCTTTCGTTCATTTCTTTTTTGAAGACTCTGATTAATAATAATTCTGTTCTCTTCCAAAAGTTTTACCGGAATTGTCCTTTGTGAAGTAGCAACAGGTATGGTCAAACTATTGTTCATATTTTCCAAAATCTTAACTTGCGCTCCTGTCATTAGCTGCGTTTTGTCTTCTTGAAATGGTTCTGGCATTTTATTCTTAGTCCCCGGATAAAAAGTTTTATTTTCAAATCCAATATTATCATCTTTAATTTTAGTCGATTCTACTTTGCCGAAGAAGTTTTGCCATTGTTCCGGTACTTCTCCGGGATTTTCTTCATAAAGTTTATGCAAATATTCTACAAACCATGTATTTGCACCGAACTTTTCAATTTCTTCTTTTTGCTCTTTTGTTAAATCACTAGATTTCATAATATTTTTTTTTAATTTATAATAATGAATATATCTAAATTATATCTTAATTATAATATTTATTAATAAATAACCTACTAAGAAAAACATTTAACGGCTTAAATGATATGACAAAAAATACAGATATTTCAAGGCTAAGAAGAGAATATTCTTTGAAAGTTTTGGACGAGAAAAGTGTTAGTATAAATCCATTTGAACAATTTTCTGTATGGATGAATGATGTATTAGAACTAAATATTATTGACTCTACTGCAATGATAATTGCAACCTCTGACAAAAATGGCAAACCATCAGTTAGAACAGTTCTTTTAAAAGAATTTAATGATAACGGGTTTATATTCTTTACGAATTATAAAAGCAGGAAGGGAAGTGAGTTATTATCAAATCCAAAATTAGAAGCATTGTTTTTCTGGAAAGAAATTGAAAGACAAGTAAGAATATCTGGAAAAGCTAAAAAAATAACTTCGAAAGAATCAGAAGATTATTTTCATTCTCGTCCTTTAGATAGCCAAATAGCCGCTTGGTCATCTTTACAAAGCAAAATAATACCTGACCGAAAATATTTAGAAGAATCATTCCTTTATATTAAAAATAAATTCGATGGCAAAGTAATTCCTCTTCCTCCGTTTTGGGGTGGATTTAAAATAATTCCTGATTATTTTGAATTCTGGCAGGGAAGGGAAAATAGACTTCATGATAGAATTGTTTATTCTAAGAAAAAATCTAATTGGAAAATTGCTAGACTTTCTCCTTGAATCAATTTGTTGGCTCAAGCATTTATTAATCTCTTTTTTGTTTCGGATATATACGTCCTTACCGAAATTGCTGAAATTATTATTATACCTCCGAAAATTGCAGTTATGGAAGGTATTTCGCCATAACCTAAAAATACCCAAACCGGATTTAGCACGGGTTCAATCATTGAAATTAAAGATGCTTCTATGGCATAAACCTTTTTCAGTCCATAACTGAAAATTGCGTAAGCTATACCGATCTGAAAGATACCTAGGTAAGTCACCATTAGCACGTTTTTAATGTTAAAGTTTTGAATTGAAAATATTGATGGAAAGCAAATAAGTGCTACTAAAACATTCCCATAGAAAATTGAACTGAATTGGTATTCCTTTTTATTTTTTCTCATACCTAACAGAAAAGCTGCATAAGCAGCTCCTGATAATAATGCAATAATATTGCCTTCCTGATATCCTGAAGAAATCTTTCCTAAGAAAAATAAAATCATTCCTAAAAAGCAAATTATAATTGTTATTATATTAAGCTTTTCGTATTTAGTTTTATTAATAATTGGCTCAAAGATTAACACATATATTGGCGCTGTGTATTGAAGGAATATAGCATTCGCTGCAGTTGTTGTTTTTGTGGCGATAACAAAAAGAATAAGTATTGCTGAATAAAAACCTGCATTAATTATCGTAAAAACATTTGCATAAAAAATATCTTTTTTGAAAATTACCAGAAACACTAGTGCGGCAAATATCCCCCTAAAGAATGATATTTGTAATGCATCAAATGTAATCAGCTTGATAAACATGCCCCCGGTACTCCACATAATGGCAGCAGTTAGAACTGCTAAAATTCCTTTTTGGTGCTCTTGAAGTTTTTTCATTATATCAATTATATTTCATTTTGATTATTCTTTGAAGTAAAATTAGGAAATTTTATTTATAGTTCTTCTACATAGAATTAAAGGAATTGAATAATTTTATTGCGATTCTATTATGGAATATAATATTTAAAGGGGAATTTTTTTTATTATCCGGAATGAATCTAAAAGAGGCTCTTAATAAAAATTAAGAGCCTCTGATTTAGAGAGCTATGGCATATTAATAATTTCTTCGACAACCTGAGGATTTGCTAATGTAGTTATATCACCGACATCCTGCTTATTGGCTATAGCGGATAATATCCTTCTCATAATCTTACCTGATCTTGTTTTTGGCATATCAGATACTATCCATACCTTTCCTGGTTTTGCAAATGGTCCGATTTCCTTTGCCAATGTATCAGTTACCTTTTTCTGTAACTCTGTGCTAGCTGTATATCCAGGTTTTAGCGAAACAAATATATGAGGAATTTTCCCTTTTATCGGATCAGATACCGGTACTACAGCTGCTTCACCAACTTCTTGGCACATTAGGGCAGCAGATTCCAATTCCTTTGTCCCTAAACGGTGACCTGCTACATTAATTACGTCATCTATTCTGCCGAGTATTCTGAAATATCCGTCAGCAGCTTCTACAGCACCGTCTCCGGCAAAATATGGCCAATCATGCCAGTCCTTACTCTTCGGATCTTTATTATATCTTTGATAGTATTGTCTTACAAACCTTGCATCATCTCCCCATATTGTCAGCATTCTTCCCGGCCATGGATTTTGAATACAAATATTACCTGCTTTTCCACTTCCAGCCGGTAATGGATTGCCTTCCTCATCAAATATTATGGGATATATTCCCGGAACTCCAGGTCCTGCACTTCCAGGTTTCATATCATGAATTCCCGGTAAAGTTGAACAAAGAAATCCTCCGGTTTCGGTTTGCCACCATGTGTCCACTACAGATGCTTCTTTTTTGCCTACAATATTATAATACCATCTCCAAACTTCGGGTTCTATTGGTTCACCAACTGTGGTCATGTGCTTGAAATGATAATTATACTTAGTCGGCTCATCTGGGCCTATTCGTCTCAAAGCCCGAATTGCCGTAGGCGAGGTATGAAATATATTTACATCCAGTTCTTCAGCTACTCTCCATGGTCTGGATGCATCAGGGTGAGTAGGTACTCCTTCATAAATTACTGAAGAGGCGGCTAATGCCAAAGGTCCATATATTATGTATGAATGTCCGGTAATCCATCCAATATCTGCCATACACCAATAAACATCTTCAGGATGTATATCCTGTACATATTTTGATGTCCCTGTTACATAAGCTAAATAACCACCTATTGAATGTTGAGCTCCTTTTGGCTTTCCTGTTGATCCTGAAGTATACATTATAAATAAACTGTCCTCTGAAGCAAGTGCAACAGGATCTACTTTTGCGTGATAATACTTTTTAATAACGTCATTTACTAAATAGTCACGTCCTTCTACTAGTGGTGTTTTTGCAGAATATTTACCGGGATAACGCTCAAAAATCAAAATCTTCTCAATCTTTTGACCTTCTTTCAATGCCTCATCATAGGCAATGTCTGCTTTTTCTTTATGATCAATTAATGTTCCGCCTCTATAATAAGAATCAGCCGTAATCAACACCTTACTTTTTGCATCAGCTACTCTTTCTCCGCATGCCTTACCCGAAAACCCTGAGAATACCTGTGAGTGAATTGCACCTAAGCGTGCACAAGCAAGCATAGCTACAGCGATTTCAGGAATCATCGGCATATGAAGCGTTACTGTGTCACCTGCTTTTACTCCGCAAAAATCTCTTAATAGGGCTGAAAACTCGTTAACTTTTATATAAAGTTCCTGATAGGTCATATGCTGAATAGCCTCTTCTTCCGGCTCCGGAACAAAATGAATTGCAGTTTTATTTCTATGCTTTTCCAAATGCCTGTCTATACAATTATAAGATGCATTTAATTTACCGCCGGTAAACCATTTGAAAAACGGCGGATTGCTCGAATCCAGAACTTTTGTGTACGGTTCATACCAATCAAGCATATCAGCATATTCTTTGTAACATTCAGGAAAGTTCTCCATGCTGAATCGCTTAAAGATTGAATTGTCTTTTACGTTTGCTTGTGATTTGAACTTCTCAGATGGTTTGAAATAACCTTCTTCTTTCCAATGCACTGCTATTTGAGCTTCCGATACTTCGGAATCAATTTTTTTGTCAGCCATTACTATCTCCTAAAACTTTATTTATTTTAAAAATTGATTTAGCCAATTGGGAATACTATTCTTCCGTAGGTCTCGTTTATTACTTGTGCAAGACCTAGATAAATTGCAGATAAACCGCAAAGAATACCTTCCCAACCTGCAATTATACCTATTGATGAATTACCTGTCAAGTCTTTTAAAGCAAGAAGCCAGAATAAAATAAATAAAGTGAGAAATACTACTTGAAGCGCTTTGTTATGCTTTAAAGTAGCTATCCACATAAAGAATGTAAATAATCCCCACATAAATAGGTAGGCTACCATTCCGTTTGAATCCGTTGCTGCAACTCCGCCCCATTTTGGCATTACAATTAAATATACAAGCGTTAACCAAAATGCGCCGTAAGAAGAAAATGCAGTTGCTCCAAAAGTATTCCCTTTCTTCCATTCCATCCATCCGGCGAAGATTTGTGAAAGACCACCATAAAAAACACCCATGGCTAGTATCATACTTGATAATCCAATTATTCCGGCATTAGCAAGATTAAGTAGAACTGTAGTCATACCAAATGCGAGTAACCCGAGTGGTGCCGGATTTGCAGTTGTATCAACGATTTTTGTACCTTCTGACATGTAACCTCCAAAATTTGTAAAATTAGTTAAATAATTAAATAAAATAGAAATTAAAGAATTCCATAATAGATTGTATATTTGAACCTATTATGATGTCTAAAATCCGTACATGGAACTAAGGGCAATTTGAGTTCCACTTTGTGTGTCTTCATTTATAGCGTAGGTCAACTTACTTTGCAGTAATTCAACACCTAATCCCAATGGACCGAATTGATATTTTACCATGAAATCCATTAAGTTATTACTTAGTCTTGCACTGTTGCCAAACAGTGATTTTGCCTGATCTTTATTTACGTTCTCGTTTCCGTAAAAAGCATAAATTGACCACTCTTTTGAAAAATTGTATCCGGCTTGGAACCAAAATCCGGTTGAAGAAAGATTGCTATCTTTCGTTGAGAATTGGGCCATGTTACCAAATTGCTGTCCGATATTTTGTCCGGAATATAAATTCCCTTGCAGAAAAAAATCACCAGCATTTAAACTTGCTCCAACTTCAATAGCTGTTCCTGTTAAGTTTACCGATGGGGTACTATTAATAGGAGTTAGATTAACTTGATCATAATGACCTACAACATAAGCTGAAATTTTTGTATCTGTGGATACTTTGCTCTCAAGATTTAGCCTTAATTCAAATTGAGGTGTCCCTGTATTGCCACCATCTGTATAAGTAATTGGTGAACCGGGTCCGCTCCATGATCCCTCAAAAGCTGCTGCATCTAACTCAAATTGCGTTGGTGAACCGTTTGAATCAAATTTGTAATACACAAAAATTCCCGGAAAACGCCAGCCGACATCTCCTGCTGTTCCATAACCTAAGGGGAATGCTATATGAGATAAGGATACCGGAACATTTCCAAAAAGGGGAGTCCATGCCTGACCAATTCTTATTGTAAGATTTTCATTTACCAAGTCAGCATAAGCAAGACGAACTCTTGGATATGGCTGCTCGGGACTGTAAGCCCCCGCTCCGTTAAATCCTCCAAATGCATCAATCTCTAAAACTCCACCGAGTTTCCAATCACTTGAAACTTTTGGTCCATTGAATATCATAGTTAATCTTGAATTACGAATATCTCCGCCGTAAAACCACTGATTTTGTGTGTTGTTAGTAGCTGCCCATTCTGCATTTTGACCGTTACCAAATTCAAATAATTGGTTCTGTGCAAATAATGTTGTGCTTAGAAAGCCTTTTATAATAAGGTCTTCTTTTCCACCGGTACTGACATTTTGAGATAAAAGAATGGAAGTTGAAAATAAAACAATAAACGCGAAAGCAATTATTTTTCCCATAACAAGTCTCCAAATTAGTTAATAAATAAAAATATTTTTAACGACTTTCAAAATTAAAATCGCATACAGTATTACTGTAACAATAATTATATTTCTTATTTGGTAATCTTGGATATTATAAAATAAACTAAGAGAACTTATAGCCTTTATTTAGCTAAAACAATGATTCATTAACTATGAGGCAATAAAGGAGATTAAGTTGCAGAATTTGCAAGGTAAGTTGCAATGGAAAATTAATTTGAATTGCTTAAATACCCAGTTCCTCTTTTAATTCTTTAAGGTAATGTCTGCTTATGGGTATTAAATGCTGTGATGTTGTTTTAATTTTACCGGCAGAATTTTCATCAAAGATAATTTCATCTATTTTATCTGGGTTTATTAAATACTGTTTATGACATCTAAATAGTTTGGTCCTACTTTCGAAAACCTTTAATGTTATCACAGTAAAATATTTTTTATCTGCACATATTATAAAGACTCCGGTTTCATCTGAATGGACATATTCAATGCAATTAACATCAATTAGTTTAACCTTATTTGCTCCAACGCTTGGTATTTTTGTCAAGGGCATCAAGTTGATTTTTTGATTCGAATTCTGAAGTATCGAGTTTTTAATCTTATCAATTGTCTTTTCTAATCTTAATTTGTCTACAGGTTTTAATAAATAGTCAATTGCATCATTCTCAAATGCTTCTAATGCATATTCATCATAAGCAGTTACAAAAACCACCCTAGGCAAAACTGAGACATCAATCATTGACAGTAAATTAAATCCATTAATCCCCGGAAGTTGGATATCAAGGAATATCACATCTGGATGCAGCGAGTTTATGGCTTTAATTCCTTCTACCGCATTAGAACACTTCTCTAATACATTAATACATTCTGTCTGCTTCAATAAAAATTCCATTTCTTCTCTGGCATTATACTCATCGTCAATTATTATCGCATTCAAATTCAAGCTACACCTCCTGCTGGTAATAAGATAGTTGCTACCGTTTTTATATCTGAATCACAATTAATTTTTACTCCATATTCACTTCCTGCTAAGTTCTTTATACGTTTATCTACGATATTTACCCCCAAACCAGGATTATCTTTATTCTCTACAAAAGTTCCCGCATTATCCTCAATATCTATTTGAATGCAGCCATCCTTTCTGAAAATGCGTATATCTAATTCACCTTTTTCTAATAGATTTGAAATTCCATGCTTTATTGCATTTTCTACTAATGGCTGAAAAGAGAATGTGGGAATTTTAATGTCCATTAGATTTTCGTCAACATCAAAATTAATTTTTAAATGATTCTGCAATCTGACTTTTTCAATTTCAAGATATGAATTGACATGCTCTAACTCTTCCTTAATTGTCGAGATATCTTCATTTCTTTTTAAGATTTTTCTGAAAAAATTTGAAAGATGTATTAATAATTCTATCGCTTTTTCAGGATTACGCCTGTTAATTGCTATGATTGTATTAATAGTGTTGAATAAAAAATGAGGCTTTATTTGTGCTTGAATCAAATTAAGTTCTGCTCGTGTTAATAAATTCTTTTGGTATTCATATCTAGCTGCTAATAGCTGATTACCTACAATCTCAGCTATCCCTTTGCCTAGCGCTTCATTAATTTTAAAGAAATACTTGTTTTTCTTTCCATATAATTTTATAGTTCCAATTACTTCATCTTTAATTCTCATCGGAACTACTAAAACTGATGAAAGCAAGCAATCCTCAGAAATAGGACATTGATAACATTCATCTTTCCCATCTAAAAACATAATCCGGTTTTCGCTTATTGAAACCTTGGTTATATCAGATGCTATGGGAGATCCTGGATTATGGTGATCTTTTCCAATTCCTACAAATGCGAGGATATTTTCCCTATCCGTAATCGCTACTGCGCCAACACTAGTTTCTTCCAGTAATATATTCGCTATCCTTTCTGCAGAATTATTATTAAGTCCTTTGCTCAGCTCTCCAAGAATTCTTTTTGCTATTCTTAGTGCTTGCTTTGAATAAGTTGAACCAATTTTGTCGTAATTTAACCTTTGATCTTTAAAAAGACTCATTATAAGAGCAGTTCCTAGTGAATTTGAAATAACCATTGGAACAATGATCAATTTTATTAATGAAATTGATTCTTGTATCGGTCTAGTTATTGCAATAATAATTGCCATTTGCAATATTTCGGAAATTAATGTTGTTGCAAAAGCAATATCAGGATCAAATACCCTTTCATGTTTTCTTCTTTTTGAAAAATATTGATTTACTAATCCTGCAAATAACCCTTCAACAATTGCTGATATTGCAATCGGTAAAGCATTAAATCCCCCTAAAAAATATCTGTGAATTCCTGCAGTTATCCCAACCGCCAAGCCAAGTACCGGACCGCCAATTAGCCCAGCTATCATTACTGCAATTATTCTATTATTTACAATGACACCTTCTATAGATTCTCCAAGATAAGTGCCTATTACAGCCATAGAGCTAAAAAATACATAAAGTACTAGATAGTTTTTAAATTTAAAATCATTAGTTTGAAGTAATTTAAATATAGGTGTCTTGCTAAATAGGTAGGCTAAAACAAGAAATACAGCGATTTCTTTAAATAAGCTCGTTAGAATAACCATATTATTTGTAATTAAATAATAATGAAATTTATTTGAAGTCTAATGCAAAATTCAATTATAAAATTGAATTTTGCATATAGAGTTCTTGAAAATAAATCATATTATCAACTTAAATAATAAATTTTCAATCTCCAATAAAATTTTTTGAAACAGGAGCACTGTCCGGTTTTGTTCCCCATTTTTTATTCGGCTTATCTCCCATTATGAAAACGATCTTCCCTCCATTGATGATAGAATCATAAGAAATATATGTCTTATCCAAATTTTTCCCGTTGAGAGTAACTGATTGAATATATATATTCTTTTTAGAATAATTTATAGCTTCGCTTGTAAAAATTTTTCCATTGCCCAGTTTCATGGTGACCTTTTTAGCACATGGAGTACCTATCATGTAATAATTATTACTTGGGCAAAATGGATATATACCCATTGTATTAAATAAATACCATGCTGACATTTGTCCGCAATCATCGTTTCCGCTTAACGAATTTGGTGTATTGCCATAAAAAGATGATTCTATCTTTCTTACCAATTCCTGAGTCTTCCATGGCTCACCGGCAAAATCATATAAGTAAGTAATATGATGTGAAGGTTCGTTACCATGCCAGTATTCTCCTATTCTGCCTAAAATATCGGATGTACCTTGGGCAATATTTTCTGAATTCTTTTCCATAAAAAGGGTATCTAACTTTTCGGAAAAATATTTTTTACCTCCCATTAATTTAATCAATCCCTGCACATCTTGCGGTACAAACCATGTATATTGCCAATTAGTTCCCTCTGTTATATCTCGTTTGTTCATATCATCGATATATTCATGAGGATAAAATGGTGTTCTCCAGTTCCCATTGGAATCTTTTCCCCGCATTAATTTTGTAGATGGATCAAAAATATTTTTATATGACATCGCTCTTTTCATAAAATATTTATAGTCTGCAGCTTTGTCTAGCTTTTTAGCGACTTGCGCAATACAATAGTCATCATAGGCATATTCTAAAGTTTTTGAAACCGATTCATTTTCTTTGTCGAATGGGACATATCCTATCTTAGCGTATTCCATCACATGATCATAATTCGGATTCATTGCTGTAGTTTTCATTGCGTTATATGCGCGTTGATAGTCAAAACCTTTTACATTTTTCATTATAGCATCCGCAATTACAGAAACTGCATGATATCCAATCATACACCATGTCTCATTATTATTTAATGACCAAATGGGAAGCAAATGTTCGACACTTTGATCGTAATGAGCCAGCATAGAATTTATCATATCGGCATCCCGATTGGGTTGAAGCAAAACAAACAAAGGATGTTCTGCTCTAAAAGTATCCCACAAAGAAAATATTGCATAATTGTGAAAACCTTTGGCGGTATGAATATTCTCATCTAAGCCCCTGTACTGTCCATTTACATCTTCATATATTGTGGGTACTAGTAATGCATGATAAAGCGAAGTATAAAAAGTTTCTTTCTCTTTCTGAGAACCTTCTATTTGCATCATCTGCATAGCATTATTCCATTTTTCTCTTGTATTGTTAACTACTTTATTAAAGTCCCATCCCGGGATTTCAGTATCTAAATTTAAAAGTGCGTTTTCTGTGCTTACGGACGATATCCCGATCTTTACCATTAGTACTTCATTCTCTTTTGTAGAGTAACGGGTAAAATATTGTATATCTGAACCGGTGGCTTCTTTTCTGCTCCTAAATCTTGGTGTGTTATAAATAACTGGTTTCCCATTTAGCATTATTCCGAATTCATCATACGGACGTGAATATCTTGCTGCAAAATATAAATATCTTTCCTTTGCCCATCCATTAACTAAGTGAAATCCGGTTATTAGAGATTTACTTTCGAATCTTACGTCTGACCATACTACTTTCCACTGAAGTACTTCAGCCAAATCCATCATTATATTAGCGCTATCTGACTTTGGGAATGTAAACTTTAATATTCCGGCTCTTTCTGTTGCCGCTAACTCAACTAAAATATTATTGGGAAGTTTAACCGAATAATATCCCGCTTTTACTATCTCATTTTTGTGCGAATATGAAGTGCAATATCCTGAATCAGGATCTTGGTAATAACTTATATCTCCGTTGGATGATTTTTTCACCACTGTACCTGGTACAAATTTTAATTTGCCTATTGATGGCATTAATAAGAAGTCTCCCAAATCAGGGATTCCTGTGCCACTTAAATGCTGCATGCTAAAACCGATAATTACACTGTCGTCATATTCATAACCCGATGCAGCTTCCCAATCTCTTCTATCGGTGTCAGGACCTAATTGCACCATACCATGCGGAGTAACAGGTCCTGGATAAACGTTACCCTGGCCCTCAGTTCCAATAATTGGCTTAATATAATCAACTAAACCAACAATTTTTTGCTGTGCTAGTGCATTATTTTGAATTAAAAATAATCCGATTATTGTGATCGTAAATAAAATAAAAGTATTTATTATCTTCATAATCTCATCTTTCCGTTTAAAAATAATAACCTTCAAAACTATTAAGTTTGCAAAGTAATCAATAAATCTCTAATTAAATTATTGCTATTCTTGAATAAAAAAAAGAAGATTTATACTTCCAGGTTATTTTATTTAAATAATAATATAATTCCAAAAGTTATAATTAACAGCATTAAGCTTATTCTTGCTCACTCCAAAACAATAAAATATTTGAATTACCTCATGTTTTCGGTAAATTTATATTTAATTTTTTAATTATTTGAATGAATTTTATGCGATATCCTTTTCAGGAAATAGAATCTAAATGGCAGAGTTTTTGGCAGAATAATAAAATTTATCATACAAATCTATCAAATATTGATAAAAAACTATATACTCTGGTGATGTTCATATATCCTTCAGGTGCAAAACTACACTGCGGACATTGGTATAACTACGGTCCCACTGATACATGGGCAAGGTATAAAAAATTAAAAGGGTTTAACGTTTTTGAACCAATGGGCTATGATGCCTTCGGACTTCCGGCTGAAAATTATGCTATTAAAACCGGCGTTCATCCGTTCGATAGCACAATAACGAATATTAATGATATTCGTCAGCAATTAAAAAAAATGGGATGTATGTATGATTGGGATTCAGAGCTAATGACTTGTGTCCCAGCTTATTATAAATGGAATCAATGGTTATTTCTCCAGCTTTATAAAAAAGGATTGGCTTACAGAAAGAATGCACCTGTTAATTGGTGCCCAAAAGATCAAACAGTTTTAGCAAATGAACAGGTACAAAATGACGGCACCTGTGAAAGATGCGGGACCCTTGTTATACAAAAAAATCTTACTCAATGGTTTTTCAAAATTACGGATTATGCAGAAGAATTACTTAAAGGTCTTGACGAGATTAATTGGCCGGAAAAAACTAAAACTATGCAGAGAAATTGGATTGGTAAGAGCACCGGTGCCGAGGTAAAATTTAAAGTTGAAAATAGCGATGAAGCAATAACTGTTTTTACTACAAGACCCGATACATTATTTGGTGTAACTTATCTTGTGATTGCTCCTGAACATCCATTAGTAAATAAACTTACCCAACCAAAATTTAAAAAGGATGTGGATAAATATCTGGATTCAATAAAATCTTTAACAGAGATTGAACGTACTTCAACAACCAAAGAAAAAACAGGTGTACCATTAGGTAGTTTTGCTATAAATCCTGTTAATGGTGATAAAGTCCCGATTTGGATTGCTGATTATGCTTTACTGACTTATGGTACCGGCTGCGTTATGGCTGTCCCTGCACATGATGAAAGAGATTTTGAGTTTGCATCTAGATTTAATCTAAAAATTCGTAAAGTAATTTTAGGAAACAATAAAGAACCTGATGATTTATTGGAATCTGCATACACTGAATCCGGTAAAATGATCAACTCAGGTCCATTTAATGGTCTCGATTCAGAAACTTGCATCGGAAAAATAATTGAATTTCTGGAGCAAAATAATCTGGGAAGGAAAAAAATAAATTTTCGTTTAAGAGACTGGTTAATTTCACGTCAAAGGTATTGGGGAACGCCAATTCCGATTATTCATTGTGAAAAATGCGGTGAAATTCCTGTTGAAGAAAAAGATTTACCTGTTGAACTACCTTATGATGTTGAATTTAATCCCTCAGGTGAGTCTCCGCTTGCTTCGAATAAATTATTCATGAATGTAAAATGTCCTAAGTGTGGCACGGCTGCAAAACGTGATCCGGATACTATGGATACTTTTGTTGATTCATCTTGGTATTATTTCAGATATCTAAACCCAAATTTTGCTGATGGAATATTTGATAAAAATCTAGCAGATAATTGGACTCCTGTGGATATGTATGTCGGAGGAGCTGAACATGCGACAATGCATCTTTTATATGCAAGGTTTATTCATAAATTCTTAAGAGATATTGGATTTACTAAATCGAATGAACCATTTAATAATCTGATTCACCAAGGTACAATAACAAATCTTGGTGCAAAAATGTCTAAATCTAAGGGAAATGTTGTTAACCCTGATGACCTTACATCAAAATATGGTTCGGATGTTTTCCGTTTATATTTGATGTTTATGGGCCCTTATGAACTTGGTGGTGACTGGAGCGATAAAGGAATCTCTGGTACTGATAGATTTGTGCAGAGAACTTATGAATTGTTTAATAAATTTTCTGGCGTGTTTCTGAAGGCTCCTCAAAAATCTAATTTCGATATTTTGTTGTTAAGCATTGATGAAAAATCAGTTTATAGGAAGGTTAACCAAACTATCAAAAAGTTTGATGAAGAAATAAATAATTTTCGATTTAATACAGCAATTGCTGCTATGATGGAACTCTTAAATGAGCTTAATAAGAATCTTGATAAATGCTCAAATAGTTTACAATCATATTCCCTGGAAAGATTCGGGATCATGCTTGCTCCAATTGCACCGCATTTAGCTGAAGAATGTTTTGAAATTGCAGGGAACAAAGAATCTATCTTTTTGGGGGAAAAATGGTTTGAACCTGATTATAAAGCATTAATTGAAGATAATGTAAATATTGCTATTCAAATTAATGGTAAACTGAGAACTACTATTCAAGTACCTCTTGATACAGAGCAGAATATTGTAAAGGATATCGTTATCAATGATGAAAAAATAGTTAAGTATTTAGATGATAAACAAATTATTAAAGAAATATTTGTTAAAAATAAAATTTATAATATTGTTGTGAAATAAAAATATGAAATGAAAAAGGATTATAATATCCCTAATAAATACTTTTCATAAAAATGAGGTTTTAATGTTAGATATTAAGTTAATAAGAGAAAATTCGAATTTAGTTAGACAAGGATTAATAAATAAAAATTCAGCAGATGTTGTTGATGAAATATTGTCAATTGACGAAGAACGGCGCTCGTTAATATTGCAAACAGATGAATTGAAAGCAAAAAGAAATAGTGCTTCAGCCAAAATACCCGTTATGAAAAAAAATGGGCAAGATACTCAACAGGTTCTTTCTGAAATGAAACTAGTCTCTGATCAGATTACTTCCTTGGATGAAAAGATTCGCGAAGTGGAAGGACATTTAGAAAAAATTCTTCGTCATACTCCAAATATTGCACACAGCTCTGTTCCCGTGGGAAAATCTGCTGAAAATAATGTTGAAACTAAAAAATGGCTTCCAGACGATTTTAATTTTAAAAATGACTTCAAAATATTAGACCATATTGAACTTGGTAAAAAATTAAGAATTCTAGATTTTGAACGGGGAACGAAAATCTCAGGTTCTGGTTTTCCCTTATATTTAGGAAAGGGAGCTACTCTTGAAAGAGCATTAATCAACTTTATGCTTGATTTTCATTTGACTCATCATGAATATACCGAAATTATGCCTCCGATTCTTGTTAATAGGGAATCAATGGAAGGTACCGGGCAAATACCAAAAATGGAAGAGGATATGTACTTTATTGAAAAGGACGGTCTATATCCGATTCCTACAGCTGAAGTTCCGATTACAAATATTCATAGGGGTGAAATTTTAAATGAAAAAGATTTGCCCATCAAATATGCAGGCTATTCACCTTGCTTTAGAAGAGAAGCCGGGTCTTATGGTAAAGAATCAAAAGGATTTCTGCGTGTTCATCAGTTTAATAAAGTTGAAATGGTAAAATTTGTAAAACCTGAAAATTCTTATAATGAATTAGAAAAATTAGTTGTTGATGCTGAGGATATTCTGCAGGCACTAAAAATCCCATATAGAATTTTATTGTTGTGTACAGGAGATTTAAGTTTTTCTGCGGCTAAATGCTATGACATTGAAACTTGGTCCCCAGCTGAAAATCGTTGGTTAGAAGCTTCGTCATGTAGTAATTTCGAAAATTTTCAAGCTCGGCGTGCAAATATTCGATTCCGAAATGAAACAACTAAAAAGCCTGAGTTTGTTCATACACTAAATGGCTCGGGATTAGCAACAAGCCGGCTGATGGTGTCAATATTGGAAAATAATCAAACTCCGGAAGGAAAAATAATCATTCCAAAAGCTTTACAAAAATATACCGGTTTTGAGATAATCGAATAAATTATTTTTGCCTAAATTAACTTTACTTTTTATATTATCCTTTATGCGGAATGGATAACCTTAGCTAATTAGTATTATTATGAAAAATTTATATACCCTTAAAAAATATTTTGTAAGATATAAATCAAAATTATTCCTAGGTATTTTATTTATAATTTTGTCAAATGCTGGATCGATTTATATACCATTAATAATTAAAAATGCTATCAACTCTCTCGTCGAAAAGGTTTCGATTAGCACACTCATATATTATTCGATTGAAATTGTAGCGGCTTCAATATTTGCGGGATTCTTCCGATATTTAATTAGACAAATGATTATTGTTGTTTCCCGGGAAATAGAATATGATCTTCGGGAAGATTTCTGGCAACATATTCAAAAATTACCACTACGCTATTTCCAGAATAATTCTACTGGTAATGTTATGGCTCATGCAACAAATGATGTTAATGCTGTGAGATCTTTCCTTGGACCCGCTGTTATGTATTCTGCAGATACTTTTATCAGATTAATTATTGTTGTTTCTGTGATGATTTCTCTTAATGCAAGTTTGACATTTTATTCTTTGCTGCCCCTTCCACTTCTTTCCGTGATAGTCTATAAAATCGGGAAATTGATACATGAAAAATTTACTCTCATTCAAGAGAAATTCTCAGAGCTTACAACAAAAGCACAGGAAAATTTTTCAGGGATCCGGGTTATAAAATCATATGTCCGTGAAGAAAATGAAATAAATGAATTCCGGAAACTAAGTAAAGATTTTTTGCTTCGGAATATGAATATGATAAAAATTCAAGCCTATTTACAGCCTGTACTTTTCTTAATTACAGGACTTTCAGTAATTATTGTGATATGGCTTGGAGGTATTAAAATAATTCATGGCTCTCTTAATCTTGGTGACCTGACTGCATTTATTGCATATCTGGGAATCTTAACTTGGCCTATGATAGCCTTTGGATGGGTTATCAATATGGTTCAACAAGCTGAAGCTAGTATGAAACGTCTAAATAAAATATTGTCTGAACCATACGAAATCGAAGATAATGAATCTACTGACCACCTTAAAGTTGATATATCGGGAGAAATTGAATTCAAAAATGTTTCATTTCAATATAATGAAAATTTACCTTATGTTTTAAATAATATAAATCTAAAAATTCCATCCGGAACTTCTCTTGCAATTATGGGATATACTGGTGAAGGAAAGACTTCTCTTATTAATTTAATACCGCGACTTTATGATTGCACTGCGGGCGAAGTTCTTATTGACGGTAAAAATGTGAAATCTATACCGTTGAAAATCCTGAGAACAAAAATTGGAGTTGTACAGCAGGAATCATTTTTATTCTCGGATTCTATTGCTAATAATATCTCATATGGTTTAAGAACTTTTAGCAAAGATAAGGTCATAAACTCTTCAAAGATTGCTCACTTTGATAAAGATGTCGAAACTTTTCCGAATGGTTATGAAACTATTATGGGTGAAAGAGGTATTACACTTTCAGGTGGTCAAAAGCAGAGAGCATGCCTTGCAAGGGCAATTGCTATTGATCCTAAGATTCTTATCCTTGACGATTCTTTCTCTGCGGTTGACACAAATACTGAAGAAGAAATATTAAAAAACTTAAAAAAGTTTATGAAAGACAGAACAAGTATAATTATCAGTCATAGGATTTCTACAGTTAAGGATGCAGATAAAATTGTTGTTCTATCTAAAGGAAAAATTATTGAGGAAGGGTCTCATGAAAAACTTATTTCTTTGGGAGGTATTTATGCAGACCTGCATTATAAACAACTTCTAGAAAAAGAATTAGAAGAATTAAATTAAGAAATTAAATGTCAAAAGTTGATATAGAATTTTCAAAACTTACAACTAAAAGTTTGATGAAATCATATTTCATGATAAAATTTTAACAAGGTAATTTAATTATGTCTCAAGAAAATATCGAGGACGAAATCTTAGGTAAGGCTTATGACGCTAAATTAATGCGCCGCTTATTAGGTTATGTTAAACCCTATAAGAAATATGTAATATCTGCTATCTTACTAAATATTATTGTTGCCGCTCTTGGACCTTTACGGCCATATTTAACAAAAATTGCAATAGATAAATATATCGCTAATTCTGATTACCATGGGCTTTTTGTTATTAGTCTAATGCTTTTCGGTTCACTTATATTTCAAGCAATTATTCAGTATTTCCTTACTTATTATACCCAATATCTCGGACAAAAAACTATTTTTGACCTTCGAAATCAATTATTTGAGCATACTCAAAAACTCGCTCTGAGATTCTTTGATAAAACGCCTATCGGAAGAATTGTCACTAGGGTTACTAATGATATTGAATCGTTAAATGATCTTTTTTCTTCTGGAATCGTGATGGTGTTCAGTGATGTTTTCATTGTTCTCTGGATTCTTGCATTCATGTTTTTTATGGATGTAAAACTTTCATTAGTTACTATGTCTGTGCTCCCAATCTTAGTGTATGTGACATTTTTGTTTAGAAAAAAAGTTAGAGGTTCTTATAGGAATGTTCGCCTTCACCTCGCAAGACTTAATTCCTATATGCAGGAGCATATTACAGGAATGAGCATTGTACAAATATTCCATAAAGAAAAAGATGAAATTCACAAATTCCTGGATATCAACAAGGAATACCGTAATGCAAATATAAAATCTAATTTATATTATTCGATTTTCTATCCAAGTGTGGAATTATTAAGCTCTACTGCTACTGCATTAATTATTTGGTATGGCGGCGGAGAAATTGTCAGAAGCAGCTTGTCCCTTGGTGTTCTTGTTGCTTTTGTTCAATATACTGAAATGTTTTTTAGACCCATTAGAGACCTTTCAGAAAAATACAATATTCTTCAAACTGCTATGGCATCTTCAGAAAGAATATTTAAATTAATGGATAATAATACCTTTGTCAATAATCCTGATAAACCTGTAGAATTAAAAGAAGTAAAGGGAAAGATAGAATTTAAGGATGTTTGGTTTGCTTATAATAATGATGAATATGTCCTGAAAAATATCTCTTTGAATATTAATCCTGGGGAAACAGTAGCAATTGTAGGGCATACAGGAGCCGGAAAAACTAGTTTAATAAATATTCTCACTCGTTTTTATGATATTCAAAAAGGGGAAATATTTGTAGATGGAAATGATATTAAGACTTTAGATAAAAAAGAGTTAAGAAAATATATTTCAATTGTGCTTCAGGATGTATATCTTTTCTCAGGTTCGATAAAATCTAATATAAGTATGAATAATGAATCAATCTCAATAGAAAAAATTATGGAGGCTGCTAAACTAGTCGGCGCTGATAGATTCATAGAATTGTTACCGAACAAGTATGATGAAATTGTAAAAGAACGCGGGTCAACTTTAAGTGTTGGTCAAAAGCAATTAATTTCATTTGCACGGGCTCTAGCTTATGATCCGCATATTCTTATTCTCGATGAAGCAACCTCAAGTGTTGACACTGAAACGGAAATAATAATTCAAAAAGCTATTGAAAAACTACTTATTGGCAGAACTGCTATTGTAATAGCTCACCGGTTGTCTACTATTCAAAGTGCAGATAAGATTATTGTAATGCACAAAGGCGAAATTAGAGAAATCGGTAATCACCAGGAATTACTTGCAAATAAAGGAATATATTATAGACTATATCAGCTTCAATATAAAGACCAAGAAATTTCTAAAGCTGTATAACTCATATAATCTTTCTTTTTCTAAGCCTGCATGCTAATTTATAAACTTAAAAAAGGATTGAAATGAAAAATATAATTTCCCTAATTGTTCCGGTAATATTATTATTTCTTTCTTCCTGCTATACAAATCAATATGTGTCTAATCAAAACTCCCCCAGAGGTACTTTTGGTCAACTTGATGAGTATGGGCAATGGATTAATGTTCAAGATTTAGGAACAGTTTGGCAGCCAAATGTTTCTGCTGATTGGCAACCATATTATGATGGCCATTGGGTTTGGACATCTTACGGCTGGATGTGGGATTCATATGAACCTTTTGGCTGGGTAGTTTATCACTATGGATATTGGGATAATGATACTCAATTTGGTTGGATTTGGATTCCGACGTATCAATGGACTCCGGCTAATGTTAATTGGTATAACCAAAATGGATATATAGGCTGGTCTCCTCAACCTTCTCCGGAATTTATCAATTCGCATTTATATTCAGACTCTCAAAACAATTGGTTAGTTGTTCCGCAGCAAAATTTTATAGATAATAATGTTTCTCGTTACCGTACCCGTGATAATTCAGTTATAGCAAATATTAGGAATAATGAAGGCAGCCGATCTCCGGATATCCATACAATTGAAAATGTTACAAATCAAAGAATTACTGTTATTAATATTGTTAATGAAAAAATAAAATCTGGTGGAAGGGTATTGGTCCGTGCGCGAGTACCGAGCGATAGAAATATTAATCCTTCAAATAATAATAGAAATTACCAAAAAAATACAAACGAGATGACTCGCCCTGCTGATTTATCTCCAATTAGAAATCAAACTCCACCGGTATATAATAACCCAATCAGGAGTTCTATAAATAATGGAAATAGAGTTATAAATAGTCAAAGAAATTCTTTAGATAACAAAGTTCAAAAACACATTATTCAAAACAATAAACCGAAAATTAAGAATCAAAATAGAACAAAAATTAAAACTCAACCTGTCAAAATTATAAAGAATAATAAACCAACAAATAAAACATCTAAACCCGATAAAAAGGATCTAATTAAATAACCAAAATTCCCGTTTGTAAAAATAACATAGAAAAGAAAATTAAATCGGAATGTTTATTATGTAAAATGAAAATATAATATTTCCCAAGCAACTAAATTATATTAGCTTTTATTTGAAAAAAAATCTAAGTTTGAAACGCGAAAATTCATTATTCCCAATTGAAAATTAAAATAATAGGTGAATATGTTCATTTATAGCATTACTGCAATAGTTAAAAAAGATGTTGAAACAGAATGGATCAAGTGGATGAAGGAAGTGCATATACCTAATATCCTGCATACGGGATATTTTAATAACCATAAATTTTATAAATTACGCATACCTACAAACGCTTCTAATGAAGTAACCTATCTTGTTCATTATGAATGCGAAACTCTTGAGCATTATCTTTCCTATGTAGAAAAAGAAGCTTCTTCTCTTCAAGCAGAAGTAAATGCAAAATTTCTAGGCAAAGTAACTTCTGCAAGAATGGTTATCGAGGCTATTTAGTTTGCATTAGCTGATTAAGAACCCCTTCATACTAATAAATAAAATATTAGGGACCTATCATATGAGTTATAGTTTCAAAAAATTATTTTTTTTAATTTTCTTTCTTGTCTTTGTTATAAATAAATTTATAATTGCTCAGAACGAAAATGCATCTGTACTTAACCCTACTACTAGAAATTATGATCAGATAAACGTAAAACTTAATCTAAACTTTAATGTTGACAGCTCTGAAGTGATTGGCAATGAAGAATTTACCTTTACTCCTATTAAAAATAATTTTGATACTCTCATACTCGATTCAAAAACAATAAAGGTCTCTTCAGCTAGTTATAATAGTATCAACCTTTCTTTTTGGCAGTCTGACCAAAATACTTTTATCAAACTAAATAAATCTTATAACCCCGGAGATAGTTTAACTATCAGGATTCAATATACTGCCTTTCCAACTGACGGAATGTTTTTTTTCAAACCTTCTAAAGAATTCCCCACTATGAAATATAATATTTGGAGTCAAGGAGAAGACTTGGGAAATCGCTATTGGTATTTGGCTTATGATTTACCGGATGATAAGTTGACCTCTGAAATTATTGCTACAGTTCCGGATAGTTTGGAAGTTATTTCTAATGGGGTTCTTGTTTTTAAGAATGAGAATAATAATGATCATACTCTAACATATGATTGGAAATGCGATATCCCACATTCTAATTACCTTACTTCAATAATAATAGGTGATTATGTAACTTTAAAAGATTTTGTCCGAGGGGTTGAACTTGATTATAATGTCCCTCCAGATTGGGCAGATAAAATCGATTATTTTTATGGGCGAACTCCTCAAATGATTGATTTTTTTTCGAACTATATTGCTCCTTATCCATACTCACGCTATGCTCAGACAACTGTACAGGATTTTGAATACGGCGGAATGGAAAATATAACTGCCACTACCTTAAATATGCGTTTATTAGAAGATAAGTCAGCTATACCTAATTATATCCCTGATGATTTGACTGCACATGAGCTTGCTCATCAATGGTTCGGAGATCTACTTACATGCAAATCTTTCGACCATATTTGGCTTAATGAAAGCTTTGCTACATATTTTACCGATCTGTATTATCTTCATCAGTTTGGGAAAAATGATTTTAAATATTTAAGGTACTCTGAAAATCAGCTTTATTTTAATACTGAATTAAAGGAACAACCTCTGGATTCCATTCATGCTTATCAACATAACTTCATTCCGGTAGAACTTGGTGAATATGCAGATAAATGCTACGAAAGAGGAGCTGCTATACTGAATGTTCTTAGATTTCAACTTGGTGATAATGTTTTTAAGAAGGGAATTCAGGATTATGTTCAGAAATTTAAATATGGCATGGTTACTACTGAAGATTTTAAGAAATCGATGGAAGCATCTTCAGGTAAAGATCTTTCTTCTTTTTTTAACGAATGGATATACGGTGCAGGCTTTCCTATTTTTAACGTTGATTACAAATTTAATGACAGGCAAAAAAAGGTTTATTTAACAGTCAATCAAATTCAGAAACAATTGCCCGCTGTAGGACTTTTCAATGTGAATATACCTGTCGAAATTTCTGCAGGAAAATTTTTAATTAAACAAATTATTAATATCACGAAGAAACAAGAGACTTTTGTAATTGACTGTCCTGAAAATCCTAATATGGTACTCTTCAATAAAAACATTCCGGTTTTATGTCAAGTTTTTTTTCCAAAATCATTTCCTGAACTTGTTTATCAGGTACAATATGACGATGATATTATTGGGCGTATTGATGCAGCAGATTCACTTGCTTCTTTTGGTGAAATTGCTATTCCCATACTTAAAAGAGTTCTAATCCGTGACGACTATTATGGAGTTCGATTGCATGCCGTGCAGAGTATAAAAAAAATAGGCGGTGATAGTTCCTTTATACCCATTATGCTTGCTGCTAATGATGCTGATGCACGCGTTCAGACAGAAGCTATTAAAGATCTGGCATTGTACCCAAATAAGAATGTTGAAGACTTTTTGAAAAAGAAATTATTCGATTCTGATAATGATTTTATAAGAGGTGCCGCTGCTTATGCGATTGGAGCAGGTAAAATGCCAGGAGCATTTAATATTCTCAAAAAAGCTTTAAATTTTAATTCGTTTAGAAATATTATCCGCTGTTCTGTTTTCGAAGGTCTAGTGCGGCTTGATGATCCAAGAGCATTAGACCTTGCTGATAAATATTTAACTTATCAATACAGCATTGGCGGGATGCACCTTTTAGATATTGCAATTCTTAATTGCGTAAAAAGCTTTTTAAACCGGTATCGTTCAAAAGTTGTTAATTTATATAACAAGGCCCTTAATAATTATTATTGGAGAACTAGGGTTTATGCTTCTGAACTATTATTAAAAGCTAATGCTAAAGAATCTATCCCTTTGCTTAAATCAATAATTAATAAAGACAACCGTCAAATTGTAAAACCGAGCCTGGTAAAAGTGTTGAATAAATTGGAAAAATAGCAAATCATCTTAATTATTAAATTAAATTTATGGAAATATCAAAGAGAAAATTATTTCAGACCGGTTTTGCATTGAGTATTGTAACTATTCTTTTTAATATAATTGAAGGATGTGTATCTATTTACTTCGGATATAGTGATAAAGCTTTGACATTATTCGGGTTTGGTTTTGATAGTTTTATAGAAGCTGTTTCCGCAGCCGGTATATTAATAATGATAATTAGGATAATGAATAATACCGAAAGAAAAAGTTATAATGCAGAAATATTAGCACTTAAAATTACTGGTTCAGGTTTTTATATTTTATCAGTGGGATTAATTATATCTTCTTTCCTAAATATTTATTTGGGAAAGCATCCGGAATCTACTTTCTCCGGGGTTGTGATTTCAATTATTTCAATTTCCATCATGTATGTCTTAATGAAATTAAAAATGTTAACTGGCACTCGCTTGAGTTGTAAGCCAATCATATCAGACGCAAACTGTTCTAAAGTGTGCATATATATGTCGTTGGTGTTATTAATATCAAGTTTAATATATTCTGTATCCGGATTTAAATATATTGATAGTATCGGAGCTTTGGGAATTGTTTATTTTTCCTACAAAGAAGGGAAAGAAGCATTTGAAAAAGTTATAGAAACTTCTTCTACAGATTTAAATTTATAATCATACTTGTTGGAAATTAGAAGAATCCTAAGGCTATATTCCAATAGTGTTTTTATTGTTGTACTCGTGGGAAATTAATAAGCGCTGCAGTAAGAAAAATAAAGTTTGCAATCCATGCCGTTAATATGGGGCTGAGAGCTCCATTCTTTCCAAAGGCTTCGCTAACCTGCATAAAAACTAAATAAATAAATGTAACTAAGATATTTATACCAACTTGAAGAGCTAAACCGCCTCTTCTTTTATTTGCAGAAATTGGTAACCCGAATAAAACAACTACCAAACCTGCCATAGAAAATGAAAAACGAGAGTAATATTCAATTTGTGTAGCCGTCGGATCGCTGCCGGATTTTATTTCTGAACCTATTAAATCTTTTAACTGCGATAGATTCATATCTTCCGGACGCTGCTGCTTAGTTGCTAGGTCGCGAGGTGTAAAATTCAAATAATTAACCTTTAGTGAACTTAAATATTTTGCCTCCTGGTGATTCTCCGAAAATGTTCTTTGAACTACATTATGCAAATCCCAGGTGCGGCTTGCTGAATCATAATTCATTGTAACGGCATCAATTCTAGATGTCATTTGCGTTATATCATTTTTATTAAATTCCTGTACACTAACCCTATTTGCCTGATTATGTGAATTATCAAAAAATTGGATTGAAACAATTCTAGTCGGTGAATCCTGAAAAAATATGTTATCTCCGATATCATTAAATCCCGATCCCAAGTATTTCATCTCAATTTGCTGTTTGGTTCTGTTGGCTTGCGGAACTACATAACCTGAAAAGTATATTGAAAAGGCACATATAAAAAGTGTAACAATTAAAAATGGCATCATAAAGCGAATTAAACTTACTCCGCTTGACTTTATAGCAGTAAGTTCGCTTAAGTTGGCTGACTTGCCTACAACAAATAATGCTGCGAATAATATTGAAACAGGAATCATTAACTTAATTATATCAGGGCTAAATACTATATAATAATAAGCGATAATTTTCCACGAAACATTTTGATCAAGAAAACTTCCCAAATTCTCCAGCATATTTAAGACTACAAATATCAGTGTGAAAGAAATTATTCCAAACAAAATAGTCTGTAAAAACTGCTTAATTAAGTATCTATCTATTATTCGCATTTAATTTTCTTCGGCGCTTTCCTGTAATAACTGCCACCTTTTAGGTATAAGTTTCTTAAATGAAGATAAATTAATATTTACGGTCTCTTGAATGGTTTTTGTTGTTAAAATAAAACCAACAATACTTAACAAAATATTTGCTGACCACATACCCCAAAATGGAGTAATTATATCTCTATCAGCTAATTTTTCACCACCTATAAGAAAAGCCCAATAGATTACAAAAAAGAACAGACTTATGCTGGCTGCAACACCGAATCCGCCCTTATGCACCATTACACCTAGTGGAGCGCCTATCAATATAAAAACTATACAGGCAACGGGTAAAGCATATTTTTTGTTAACTTCGACTCTATATGAATTAATTTCATCTTGATAAGATTGCCAATTCCTAAGATTTGCAATAACTACATTTTGTGCAGTCCTAATTTTAGCTAAAGTATTAATATAAGAAATGTTTAATGATGATGTATTTATCTTAGGAATCGCCGAAATAATCATAGGATTACCGACAATCAGGTATTGGTTGACTTCATTAACTAAAAGCTTTTTTGCGTTATCCCGAATTTTATTAAGACTGTCGATTATTACAAGCATTGAGCCGGTACTTAATTCACGGTCACCCCTAGAAGATCCGGGTGCATCCTGTTGAAAAGAGAATTGGTCACCGTTCATAATTATTCTATGTTTCTTAAATTCCAACTTGCGGTACAAATTTAATTGAGAATTATCAGACTCATGAATCTCTCCATTCCATAAATCCATAATCAATTTCGACTGATTTTTAGAAAAATAAATTTTTCCCTTCTTAGCAGTAACAACATCAACTTTTAAAGGATTGGTATAATCATAAATAACTACATCACTTAGCTCATTTGTATTCTTTTCAATACCTCGTGCAAGAATAGCATAGTTGGAAACATCTTGTGAAAAAACTCCTGGTTGAAGTGATAATGTTGGCTTTTGCCTGGAAATCTCCTCCATTAAAACTTTTGCTTGATGGTTAGCATCAGGCAAAACATCATTATTAAACAAAAAAAGTAAGTAGCCTACTAAAATGCTAGCAATAAAAGGAGCTGCCATCATTTTATGTAAACTTATTCCTGAGGCTTTCAAAATTGTAATCTCATTATTCTGTGACATATTCCCAAATGCCATTAAAGTAGATACTAATGTTGCCATAGGAACAACTAAAACTACCATCCAGGCAAGATTGAAAGTAATCAATTTAATAATAACCCAAAAACTTAATCCTTTACCTACAAGCTGATCTGCAAATTTCATCATAAACTGAAGTAGGAAAATGAAAATTAATGTTATATTTGAAAAGACAAATGGAGCTATGTGATTTTTTAATATGTATCTTGATAAAATCATGAAGTCAATATATAAAAGCTGAAAAAGTTTACCAAATTTAAGGAAGTTATTTTTTAAATCTTAATTCATATTTTTGAATTATTTTCTTAAGTTTGAATTGAAGGTTAAAACATTAAAAATTTTTTAAAAGGCACAGCTTAATAATTATCCAATATCTAAAATAAACAATTTCATTTATTTTAAGGAGCAGAATCTTGCAAGACGTAATTGATTTTATTAAAAATAATCAAAAAA
>JAJXTM010000119.1 GCA_021783875.1 Bacteroidota bacterium | reverse complement strand
TACAATGACCGGAGCATCGACATCTTTGCTTGATGAAAGCAAAAGCGGAGTTATGCTTAGAATTTTATCATCCCCGATTTCAAGAGTACAAATTCTTTGGAGTAAATATTTATATAATATTTCACTCGGCTGCATTCAGCTTTCTGTATTATTCTTTATGGGATATTTACTATTCAACATTAATATTTTTGCTAATTTCTTAAATTTAGTTTTGATGATAATTACAGCATCTGCGGCGAGCACGGCATTCGGGATGCTGCTTGCGGCATTTAGCAAAACTGCCGCACAGGCAAACGGGATGGGCACTTTCTTAGTATTAACTATGAGTGCAGTCGGCGGAGCTTGGTTCCCTTCATTCATTCTGCCTCCATTCATACAGGTTATCAGCAAGCTGACAATTGTTTATTGGGCAGTGGAGGGATTCTTGAAGGTGTTATGGAACGGGTATGGATTCATGGATATTCTTCCCTATCTAGGAGTATTGACCGGGATAGCGGTTGTCGTTAATATGATTAGTTTGTGGAAGTTCAAGCGCGGGACAATATTATAAAATTCCCGCACCATTTAATCGCTTATATTCAGAGCATTTGTGGAATTTTTAATTTATCATTGCTAATTTTAGAATAAGAGTTCATCTTAAATAAATTAATATAAAGAGTATATATTTTGAATTCATTTGAATGGACATTTCAGCTTCGCTTTATTGTAGCACTTGCGCTTGGCTTTTTAATCGGGCTTGAGAGAGAAACTTCCGGCAGCGATAGAAAATCAAAATTATTTGCCGGGGTTAGGACATATACATTAATAAGCTTATTCGGATTTGCATGCGGGTGGCTGTTTCATCTGAACGTAACCTTTGCATTGCCTGCTGGGCTAATAGCCATTGCTGCACTTGCATTGACTGAGTACATTTCAAAATTGAAAGAAGGCAAGTATGGACTAACAAGCGAAGTTGCAGCTCTTTTAACATTTACAATCGGCGCTCTCTCAATGCTGGCGGATATTTGGGTGCCTATGTCACTCGGAATAATAGCTACACTGCTGTTATCGGAAAAAGCCGAATTGGAAAATTGGGTAGACCGCTTAGACAAATCTGAGTTTCTTGCAGTAATTAAATTTTTATTAATTACTCTAATAATTTTACCTGCCTTACCCGATCAAAATTATACGCAATTCAATTTAAATCCAAAAAATATTTGGCAGATAGTAATAATGGTATCCTCAATCGGATTTGTAGGATATTTTTTAATGAAAAAATTAGGAGACAAAGTCGGATTATGGTTATCCGGATTACTTGGAGGCATTGTATCGAGTACAGCCGTGAGCATAGCGGTAGGTCGAATTGCAAAAAACGATCCAGCTCAAAGTAAAAACGCACTTCAAGCATCCCTGCTGGCTAGCAGTGTAATGTATGTAAGAATATTAATAATTATAGGAATAATTAACCCGGCAAGTATTCCTGCAATCTGGTGGAAGTTTGTTTTATTGACAATAGCGGGAGTGGTATTATCCTTTGGTTTAAAGCAGGCAGAGGTAAAATCGGGAGAGCAATCGGTATCTACCCTTCAAAATCCGTTCGAATTAAAACCCGCAATAATTTTTGCGGTACTTTTCGTAGTTCTTTCTATAATTACCGTACTTGTAAAAAACTTTTTTGGCAACGGCGGACTTTTGACATTATCGGCAGTTGTAGGAGTAACAGACATTGATCCGTTTATTTTATCGATCATTCAAGGTACAAAACCCTTTGCCCCAATTATTACTTCAGCAATAATAATGGCAATGATGAGCAACACGATAATCAAAGCGGTATACTTTGCTGTACAGGCAAAAGAAATAAGAAAAGAAACAATTATTCGATACGGAATTTGGACAGCGCTTCACATACCTCTGATCATATTTATGTGATCTCAATTCCTAAGAATAAAATTCGGCACTACTTTACGATTTTTAAATTATTATATTCATACCCAATTAATTAAATCCATTTTTATAAATAAGAGGTACCGCATGGTCTATAAAAAAACATTGACAAAAATATTCCTTTTGATTTCGAGCTTTCTAATAATTTCACTTTCCTATGGATTAACTATAAGCAAGAGTTTAAATAGAACAAAAAATGAGTTATCCATAGCAAAAGATACTATGAAAACAAATCCTCCTGCAGGTCAGGAAAAACTTGCAGAAAATGTTTATAAAAATATAAAAGTATTCAAAGGACTACCTGCTTCCAGGATTATTCCGACAATGAGATTTATAGAAGCATCATTAGGCGCAAATTGCGGAAGCTGCCACGTGCACGATAAAGTTAAAGGCTGGGAATTTGACAGTGATGCAAAACCCGGGAAGAAAAAAGCGCGGAAAATGGTTGAGATGATGAATGACATTAACCAGCATCATTTCATGGGGCATCAGGAAGTAACATGCTTCACATGTCACGGCGGACAATTAAATCCTGAAAAAGTACCCGCATTATTAACACTTCCGTTAAAAAGAGAAGATGAGAATCAAAAGGATATAAAAGTAACCGACAGATTAAATACACCGGAAGAAATTATTGCAAAATACATAAAAGCAATCGGAGGGAAAGACAGTTTTGAAAAGATCACCTCTTTGAAATTTGAAGGTACCGTACAAGATGAACGCGGGAAAGAGTCGCCCATAACGATATATCAGAAAGCGCCAAATAAGATTCTAACAATATCAAACAACCATTGGGGTGAAACCACAGTAGGTTTTAACGGAAAAGAAGGCTGGTATAAATCCGGACCGCGGGAAGACAAAGTTGAAGGAGATGACTTAAGCCAATTAAAAGATGCCGCTGAATTTTACAAAAATATTAATATAGAAAAGGATTATACAAAATTAAGATTAAGTGATGTTGTAGTAGTAGACGGAGACACAACATACGAAGTAAAAGGAACGCTGTCTCAGTATTTAAGCGACAAATTATACTTTGATGTAAATAGCGGTTTATTAATCAGAAAGATCCAATATGATCAAACCCCGCTGGGGAATCTGCAGGTACAGACGGACTTTAAAAACTACAAAGAAGTAGACGGAGTAAAGATACCTTCAGAAATACAAAAAATCGGATATGATTACAATCAGAGAATCACATACAGCAGTATAAAGGCGAACGAAGATATCGCCGATAAGCAATTCGAACAGCCCGCACAATAATTCCACAAAAGCATTCGGGGTGGACAAGAAGTTCACCCCAATTAATTTTCCAAAACGCATTTATTTAATTTTGATAGAGAATCAAATTTGATTAATTTTGCCCCGCACCCTTAGCTCAGTTGGTAGAGCATCTGACTCTTAATCAGCAGGTCGCGGGTTCGAGTCCCGCAGGGTGCACGAAAACCCTCAAAATGGCTTTATTTTGAGGGTTTTTTGTTTTTATGTTTTTTCATTTGGCAGGAATTTCGTCCACTTTTGCTAATTTTGTTCTAATTTGTACTTCCATATTACTTCCGCGAGGTAATAATTCTATCAGCAATAATCTCCGGACGTTTGAACTTTCTTAACTCTTCATTCATTAACTCCAAATCGATGCGATTGTAGAAACGATCTGCAGTAGATGAATGCGCATGTCCTACTAACTCTGCTACTACTGAGGCGTCCATTCTGCAACGACGTGCTAAAGTAATAAATGTCTTGCGAAAAGTTCGTGCCGAATAATCTTTATCACCAATACCAATCAGTTCAAAGTATCTGTGACAGGCTCTACCAAGATTTTCTATTTCAGTATAATCTAAAAGATCACCGTCTTTTACTTCCTCTACTCTTTTTGAAATTATCTCATCAAGGTCTTCATGGAACGCGACTTGGCGATAAACCTTTCTCTTAGGTGAATAATATTTCAGTTCACGCCTTTTCAAGTCAATACCGCTAACTTTTATGGTAAGCATGTCAGAGCTTCTTAATCCAGTATAGAATGCAAGATAGATTAGTGTCTTGAAATTATTGTTCTTCCCGGCAAGGTTATCAAATATTTTAACTATGTCTTCGTCAGAAAAAATTATTTTTTCTTTAATCTCTCTTTTAGGCTTGATATCCCTGTTTATTTTGAACATCGGTATATAGCTGTATTCAAACAGAAAGTTCAAGAAATGGTTTGCTTGCTTAAATATATCGAAAATGCTGTTCTTCTGCATCTGGAGTTTTTTAATCTCAATAATCCAATCTTCGATTGAAAGTTTTGTAATATTATTACAAAGTTCATTTTCATCAAAGTGCTGTTTGAAAAAATTAAAAAATCTGTGGTAATCTTTAATTGTTTTGGGGTGTTTATCAGAATTGTTATGGAGGAAATGCTCAAAGGCGGACAAAATTGTCGTTTTCCTTATCCCTAGCTTTTTGTAAATATCCTGTTTATGCTCCATTCCAGTTTGCAAGTCAGTTGCTATTTTTTTTGCTTTTTTTAGATTTGTCTCTGTATATTTCAGCCCGGTAGATCTATTAATCCGCTTTCCAGATATAGAATCATACCAGCTTATATATAGAATATCCCTCTTAGTATATACGCTTGGCATTTGTATTGGTCTACAATAATTTATTAAATAATGAAACACTGTCTATAGACTTTCCTGCCTTTCCTTTTGAATCTAATTTGTTAGCCCCGATTGATTCGTTAAGCCTTACTGTATTGTTTTTTATAAAGTCCACAATTTCAGTAAAAGGAATGTGAATTCTTTCTTCAATTTTTATGAAGCCGATCCTTCCGGAGCTAAGAAGCTTTCCCAGCTTTACTCTCCCGATACCAAGTAGTTTGGCTGCTTCAGATTTTGAAAAAAGACGTAAATTAGAATCACTCATTTGTTTGTTAAGTCTACCTATAATATTGTTTGATAATTAAATGTCCGCACCTATTGATCTTTTAGGATCATAAGGTGCCGTCATTCTATATATCTCTTATTCCATATTTTTTAATGTTTTTTGTATCAGATAGTCAATTAATGAGCCCCCACTAGCGCAGGGTCTCAATCCTGCTAATTATTTCACACTACATTACTTTTATGTTTTACGTTTTTCTTTAAATTCCGACCACTTACGATATTTCTTGCATTATTTGAGAAGTACCTCAGATAAATTGGTGATCCTAAAGCGAGAATTCCTAAATCCTCACTTTTACTTCCCAAAAAATCTGAAAAAGATTTTCTAAACTTTTTAGGGTCACCTATACTTTTTTTTAGTGACATAAAAAATGGGTCTTTAGCAGTGCTCCTTTCAGCACTTGCAAGAACTCTATCAATTTTTTTCGATATATGCCCGAGATTTCTTTTCATGTAAGTAGGAGATTTGGAGTTAATAACAACACCTAATCGCTGCTGTTTCTTCTGCTCCTGTTCCGACTTTAGTTTAAGTTTAGAAGATAATAATTCGAAAGCATTCTGAGCCTTCTTTATATAGTTCCAAATTAATGAACGTTTAGTTTTTAAAATTCTGCGCTGGTTACTAGTAAGTTTTGTAACCAGTCCAGAAATAGTATTGGGGTCGGACTTACTTACAGGTTTGAGCTGCAACCCAATACTTTTAACTTCATTATTCAATGAAGTTAAAATGGAATCTACTTTTTTTAACCCATCTTCTAGCTCTAAAATAGATTCGGGTATTTGGTTTATAAGTTGTTCTATCTCAATCTCAACCTGAGACGGTAGGATTGACTGCTTTTCGACAGTTGGCTCTGTCGAAAGAGTTTCGACTGAAGTTTTAACTTCACTGTTGTTTTTAATAGTACTCATGGTTTTAAACCTTTAATTAATTATTAATAACGTGGTTATTAATTAGCCACGTAATAAAAGTATTATGTGGGTATACTATTAAATAACACAGAAACGGTTTTATTTTGTACTGAAAAAGTGTAAGGTCTAAGTTTTTATTTAAGCGGACTTATGAAGTGGGGTTTGTATGAATCTTTTAAGATTTTCTAGGAGGGTTTTTATAAAAATATCCTTCTGGGGCTATAATTTTTATGTTTAAGCCTTTAGAGTTTGGAATTTCAACATAGTCGACATTTACATCTACTGTTTTTTCATACGTTTGTAGCAAGTTAGAAAAAGCATTTCCCTTATTCATTTTATCCTCAATTTCTTTGAGATGTCTTATAGCATCGTCGCGTCCTTTTCGGATAGTCGCTGCAGCTTGTAATGGGTCAATAGATTTCTTGCCTGAAAAATGCTTATAAAGTTCTGCAGCATTAACTTTTTCACCCACTTTTAATAAATTAAATAAATAATTAAATCTTGCAAGAGTGCTTAAATGTATTGAACTGAAATAACCTTAGTTGACTTCCCAGAAATCTCCTTTAAGTTCGATGCGATATTCTTCTTTATGTATAGAGACGTTAGTCTTCCTGTTTTTTTCTTCTTCTGTATATTTGATATTATGTTTCGTGAAGTGGAACCAGAATATAGGTTTTATTGCGTTATACGATTCAAATTGTTTGGCTAAATCATTTACAGTCTTATCTAATGCTTCAAAATAAATTACTTGATTTAAGAAATAATCAAAAACATGTGAGTGGAAATAGAGTTTAATCATATGTGTAGGAAAACTTTTTTCAAAAAACTTTATTTTATTAAATAAATAAAGGAACATTTTAAATTTGTTTTCTTTTAAATCATCAAAAGATGGAACTATGATTTTCTCGCGGACCTTTGAATAAATAAGACAGTCAGCTGTAATGCTTCAAGGGAAAAGATACTTTTAGTAAAAAAATAATGTGGAATAAAATCATTCATAGATTAAGCTGCTTGATTTTTTCTTTTCCAGAAATTCAGTCTTTGCTTTTCAGCTTTTTCAAGCTTTTCTTCTCTAAGTTTTAGCTTATCATTTTTCCTGCCTAACAGATAATCTTCGGGCGTTAAGTAACTAAGTGAAGCATGAAGCCTCTTGGTATTATAAAAGTTAACATAATCTTCCACATAGATTTTGTATTCATCAAATGAAACCGGAGAAATAATCCTTAAGCATTCCTGGTTAATGGATCTGTGGAAACGTTCTATCTTTCCGTTGCTCTGAGGATATTTAACGGAAGTAATAATCTGCTCAAGCTCTGCTTGCTTTATGAATTGCTTAAATTCTTTAGATATATACTGGGCGCCGTTATCAGTAATAATCCTGGGCTTAACTCCGGGAAACTTATCGATTGCTTTCTGCACGATAAGCTCTGTATCGCAAGATGTCATAGTATGCCTAATCTCATGATGGACAATATACCGGGAGTAACCATCTATTACCGAAATAAGGAAAAGAAATGAGCCGTTAAAATTCAGATACTTTATATCAGTATGCCAGTGCTTATGAGGTCCATCCGGCTGCTTAAAGCCTGAGCCCTTAAGATTTTTCTTTTCTGTGTTCCAGAGGTTAAGCAGTCCTGCTGCCTTTAGAACCCTATAAACAGAGGACGGACGGACTGCTACAATATTTTCGTCAAGCATGTTATAGGCAATCCTGCGGTAACCGTCTCTAAGATAATAATCGTTAAATGAGTAATGCCCCCTGGCATAATCCTGTATCTTTTTTATCTCATCTGGTCTAAGCCAGTGGGACTTTGGTATCTTCCCGTTATGACGGTTTACCTGACCACCTCTTTTTAGCCATCTGTAATATGTTACTTAATTTAAGCCGCTTATCTTTAAAATAAACTTTATATCCACTCTGCTTCTTTCTGATAAATATGAAATACGTGAGACTACTGAATCCCGTACCTCTGGTTCTACCCAGTGCTTATTTAGTAGTCCCCACTCAAATTTTTTTTTAATCTTAAATTGTCCTCAATGATCTCGCTTATCAGTGAGTCCTTGTCTTTTAGCTTCTCTTCAAGACG
>JAJXTM010000118.1 GCA_021783875.1 Bacteroidota bacterium | reverse complement strand
CGGGAGGCAGCAGGCTCTACTCCTTCTTTCGGCGATAGACGCTCACATCAAATGGATATTGCTAACGGAAATGAAGCTTTAAGAGAAGTAGAATCCGATATTGAGGAAGGAGCCGATATTATTATGGTTAAACCTGCAGGTCCTTATCTTGATATTATAAGACAAGTAAAAGATAAATTCGGTATGCCCACTTGCGCATATCAAGTCAGCGGAGAATATGCAATGATTAAAGCTGCAGGTATAAATGGCTGGATCGATGAAGAAAGGGTAATGATCGAAAGTCTTATCGCAATTAAAAGAGCCGGTGCGGATATGTTCCTAACTTACTTCGCTAAAGACGTTGCAAATTATTTGGATAAAAACAAAAAATAGTTTTTTACTTTTTCCCTTTAATTTGAATTTAGAAATATTATGGACTTAGAATCTATAAGAGAATTCTGCTTAAAAAAACCAGGCGTTACCGAAAGCTTGCCTTTTGACAATGATACTCCGGTTTATAAAGTAATGGGTAAAATATTCCTTATTTCAAGTTTAAATCCCCCCTTTAGTATCAACATAAAATGTGATCCCGAAAAAGCAGTGGAAATTCGAGAAAAATATGATTCTGTCACTCCCGGCTACCACATGAATAAAACCCATTGGAATACTGTACTACTCGATAACTTAATTCCGGATAAATTTATATTAGAATGGATTGATGATTCTTATAATCTTATTGTTTCCGGATTAAAAAAATCCGATAAAGAAAAGCTTCTTAAACATAGATAATCTTACCGTCCCACATTCAAATCTCTGCATTTTGCAAAAAAACTAAATATTTGCGTGTTAAATATCACAAATCATTAAAGTTTTAACAATAGATGTTGCAACATTAAATGTTATTCCGTATGTTTAATCTGTAATTAAAATTTAATAATATTATTTGGAGATAAAAACAATGGATAACACAACAAAAAGTTCTTGGTCGCTAGATCCTGCACACACTAAAGTTCAATTTTCAGTACGTCATCTTATAATTTCAGAAGTAGCTGGAAAATTTAATAGTTTCTCACTCGAAGTTAACAACGCTAATGCTGACTTTTCTCAAGCTGATATATCTTTAACTATAGATGCTAAATCTATTGATACCGGAATAAATGACCGCGATAACCACTTAAGAAGCGCTGATTTTTTTGATGTAGAGAAATTTGATAAAATCATTTTTAAAAGTACTTCAATCAAAAAAATAGATGAAGAAAAATATAAACTTTACGGCAATCTTACTATTAAAGATATTACTAAATCCTTTGAGTTTGATGTCGAATATGGCGGTCAAATAGTTGATCCTTGGGGAATGACAAGAGCAGGATTTAAAGTAACGGGAAGTTTAAACAGATTTGATTATAATTTACAATGGAATACTTTAATGGAAACCGGGGGCGCTGTTGTAGGTAAAAATATTAAACTTGTCGCTGATATAGAAATTACCAAAAATGCGTAGAAAGTTATTATGATACACGAATTGCTTGCAAAAAGATATAGTCCGAGAGCTTTATCCGACAAAACAATCGATACTGAAAAAATTGTTGATTTATTAGAGGCGGCGCGCTGGGCGCCTTCCTCTATGAATGAACAACCTTGGAGATTTATAATAGCCAGAAAAGAAGATAGTAGTGATTTTCATAATATACTTGGTGTATTAAATGAAACTAACAAGTTATGGGCTAAAAATGCCTCCCTGCTGATTTTAACGATTGCAAAACTGGAAACTGATTCAGCTAAACAAATAAATAAATATGCGCTTTATGACTTGGGAAATGCAGTTGCTAATTTAACATTCCAAGCTACTTCTATGGATTTGTTTGTAAGACAAATGGGCGGGTTTAATCCTGATAAGGCGATTGAAGTCTTTTCTATTCCTAATGATTATTTCCCTGTTAGTGTACTGGCACTAGGTTATAAGGGAAATCCGGGTAATCTCCCTGAATTCCTTAACGTTCGAGAAAATTCCGTAAGAACAAGAAAAAATTTAGATGAATTGGCATTCACCGGGAAATTTGGGTTGCCTTATTTATTATCAAAGCATGTACAAGAATTAAATTGACTTAAGAAGATGAAAAAAATTATTCAACGAGATGACGATAGAGGCGTAGCAGAACATGGATGGCTGCATAGTAGATTCAGCTTTAGTTTTGCTGAGTATTATAATCCTAGAAAAATGGGATTCGGACTTTTGAGAGTATTGAATGATGACATTATTGAAGCCGGAGAAGGATTTGGTACGCATCCTCATAATAATATGGAAATTATTACTATTATGCTTCAAGGCGAACTTGAACATAAAGACAGTTCAGGCTCAGGTTCTGTAATTAGACCCGGTGAAATACAGGTTATGTCTGCAGGAACCGGTATTTTACATTCGGAATTTAATCATTCGAAATCAGATTTGGTTAACTTGCTACAACTTTGGATTATTCCTAAAGAAAGAAATATTAAACCAAGATATGATCAAAAAGTTTTTCCGCTTTCCGAATGCAAAAATAAATTAATAAAAATTGTTTCAGGAAAATTATCTGAAGAAACTCTATATATACATCAAGATGCGGCTATTTCTTATGGCAAATTAGATGAGGGAAATACTCATAAATATGAATTCACCTATAAGGGAAATGGAGCCTATCTTTTTGTAATCAACGGGCATATTGCAATTGACGGAGATATAATCAATCGCCGCGATGCTGTCGGAATTTCAGAAGCTGACGATTTCCAGATTACGGCTGAATCAGATTCAGAATTTGTCATAATTGAAGTTCCTCTTAAATAATTCGTTTTTTAATTTAATAAATCATCTTATGTATGTTTTGTTTTCCTCGGCAAAAACCATTTGACCTTTTGTTTAATTTTTTCGTGTGATGATTTTATAAAATGTTTGCGATAATAAATAAAAAAATAATGGCACTTATGAAACTAGAAGATGAAATTTCTCAAAAAGCTTTTAAGAATGATTTCCATAGAGCTACGGTGAATATAATCTATACTTATAATTGGCTGGTAAATTTTCAAATGAATTTGTTAAAACCTTATGGGTTAACTATTCAGCAGTATAACATCTTAAGAATTTTAAGAGGTCAATATCCGAACCCTACTACTATCAAGGTAATAAAGGAAAGAATGCTTGATAAAATGTCAGACGCATCCAGAATTGTCGAAAAATTGCGGGTAAAAGGATTAGTGGATAGAAAAGAATGTCCTCACGAAAGAAGAAAAGTTGATGTTTTAATAACTCAAAGAGGATTAGATCTCCTGAATAAGACTGATAATCATGACGATGAATTGCTTACAAAAACTTCATCCCTTAATGAGCATGAAATTAAATTGCTAAATGAACTACTCGATAAAATTCGCGGATAAGAATTTTTACTCTTTTTCCCCCTGATCTTTTATTCGTACAAATGCGCTGTGAACAGGCGCAGGCATTTTAATATTTTTGCCTTTGATTGCTTTCCATAAAATTTCATTGAATTCATGCTCTGGGACAGCGTCTTCAACCGAAAAATTTAATTGTTCACATCGTTTTGAACCATAAGCGTTTGCCAAGTTTTTTGCAGTTACATCGATTTGTGGTTTAATCGCTTCAAAATTTTTCATCTCTGGATTATCGCTGATTGAAAATAAAATTGGTGTGGCTGATAAATCAAACTGCGTCATCGGAGGAAGACCTAATATTAATTCAATAGTCTTTAAAACACTGCTTGTGGAATACATTGTGTGATCTACATAATGGCGCTTAATATATGGGCTTATTGTAAGCAGTGTCGAGCGATGTGCGTCTATATGATCGGAACCGTCTTGCGCATCATCTTCTAAAATAAAGATTATGGAATTTTTCCAATATTTACTTGAAGAAATCTTTTGTACTACTAACCCGACAGCATAATCATTTAATGCTACATATGCCTGCGGAGTTAGTTCTCCTTTTTTTGTTCCGTATGTATGATCATTAGGCAAGCGCATCAATGTGAAACTCGGTAAAGAATCTCCTTTTACATACTCATCAAATTCTTTTTCCCATTGTTTATAACGGTAAACATCGCTTATATTCAAATCCCAGCCCGGATATATATGACTTGTGTATCTATCTAAGTCAGAATCTCTTGCTGTATATACTCCTTTTTTATCCTCGGTAAACTCTCCGTAATTTCTCATTGTTAAATTATGATTTATGACATCGTTCCAAATATATCCTGAAGATGGTGCTGCAATAGGAGAACCGCCTTCGAAGTCATATTCTTGTCCACGACCGCTGTAGTTAACCGGCCAAAGCTTTTCTACATAATCAGTCGCATAAGCTGCTGTAGACCAATTATGGCCGCTTGCACTAACCTCTGCATCATCATAAAAATTATCATATAAAGTAAATTCGCGGGAAAGTTTATGTTGGTTTGGTGTAATTTTCTCAGGGAAAAAACAAAGGGAACTATCTCCGTTTCCCTCCTTCATATCTCCAAATACCTGGTCATAAGTCCGGTTTTCTTTTATAATATAAAATACATGCTTGATTTTACTGCTTCTTTTTAAGTTAAATTTATCGGGTATTACTTTTTGAATTCCGATCCAGTTTTTATCTTTTGAAATATAAGGAGTATTAGAATAAACTAGCTTGCTGTATGATGTCAGTATTTTATCGGAAGGGAACTTTATTATCGATAAAGTACCGCTAAAAAGAACCCCTATATATTGTGTCTTCTTTGTTGATCTTATGCCCGGAACCGGTCCTTTTGGATTAGGAAGAGAACTTAATCCTTTTCCGTTTGCAACTATAATACAATTCGACTTTTGTGAAAATTTTATTGCCGTTGGATACCATCCCACCGGAATGAATCCTAGGCTGCGTACTTTATTTTTCTCTTTAACGTTAAAAAGCGCAATATAATTGTTATTGGCATTTGCTACCATTAATATTGACTCATCTTCATTTAAGCATAAAGCATCCGGAGTGCTTCCGAAAGGAGCATCAGCGGTTAAAGATGAATTTAATCTTTCTGTCTCTTTGTCTGTTTTTAAATCAACTAAAGAGGTCGTATTGTTATTAGCATTAGCAACGAATAGATATCGGTCATTTTTGGTAATTATTATCTGACAAGGGTGATCTCCTACAGAAATTTCATCGTCAACTTTAAATGTGTTTAAATTAATTTTAGCAATTTCAGATTTTCCCCAAACTGAGACATAAGCATATGTGCCTGAATGATTAGCTTTTACATCGTAACATTCTCCGTCAAGGTTAACGGTATGTATTATTTTGTTAGATTTTAAATCGCAAACGTAAAGGGATTTTGATCCCTTTGAAACTGCAAGAACGTAATCTTTATTATTCACAAAATCAATGCCCGTTATTGAAACAATGCCCCTCGGAAATTTATTTCCCAGAATAATTGAGTCTTTTAATGAAAGTCTTCCGTTTCGAAAATTAAAAATATAAATCCGGTTATTATTTCCGCCGGAAACAAAAAGTTGTGAATCATTCTCATTGAATGCTAAACCATACCAGAGATTACTGACAATAACTCTTTGAATTTCCTTTGCAGCCTTTAAATCAACTACTGATAAAGAGTTTTCTCCCATTCCGCTATTTGAAGTAACGGCATATTTGCAATCCTTTGTTAATACCATATTTATGGGAAGCTGACCTATGTTGACCTGTTTTCCGGCTGGTGTTAGTTTCCATCCGTTATGCAGCAATGTGTATTTATCATATTTGCCCGGAAAATTTTGATTCTGAGCAAATGTTAATACAGTATATAAAAGCAAGCAAAAAATTAAATTTAGAAAGGAAACTATTTTCATAATAAACCTCAAATTATTCTCCTTGATCATAACTTAAAATCGGAGACAGCCATCTTTCGGTCTCCTCTAAGCTCATACCTTTTCTTTTATGATAATCTATAACCTGATCTTTTCCTATTTTTCCAACGTTAAAGTATTTTGACTCTCGGTGTGAAAAATACAGACCACTAACCGAAGCAGCAGGAGACATAGCTAAGCTTTCTGTAAGAACAATATCAGTATTTTTTTCTGCTTCAAGCAAATCGAATATTATTAATTTTTCAGAATGATCCGGTTGTGCAGGATAACCCGGAGCGGGGCGAATACCTTGATATTTCTCTTTGATCAGTTCATCTTTCGAAAAATTTTCATTCACTTCATAACCCCAATATTCTTTTCTTACTAATTCATGAAGACATTCTGCAAAAGCTTCGGCAAGTCTATCTGCAATTGCTTTAACCATTATTGCCGAATAATCATCATGATCATTTTCATATTTCTTAACAAGTTCATTAATTCCGATTCCGGTAGTTACCGCAAAAGCACCAATATAATCCTCTTTACCCGAGTTTTTGGGAGCTATAAAATCTGCAAGTGCAAGGTTTGGTACATTATCTGATTTATCAGCTTGCGATCGCAGGGTATGCAAAACCGATTTTACACCTTTACGCTTTATGTCAGAATAAACTTCTATATCATCTCCATCAGAGTTTGCCGGAAAAATTCCGCATACTCCGTTTGCTGCAAGTAGGTTATTATTAATAATTTCGTCAAGTAGTTTATTTGCATCATTAAAAATTTTCTTAGCCTCTTCACCATATTTTTCATTTTCAAAAATTGTAGGATATTTTCCTTTTAATTCCCAAGTTGAAAAGAAAGGGGTCCAATCAATATATTCTCTTAATGTTTTTAGTGGAAAGTCTTTTAATATAGTTAATCCGGTCATATTTGGAATAAATAACTTTTCATTACTCCAATCAATTATTAATTTATTTCTTCTGGCATCGTCGATACTAATAAAATTTTTAAAGGCTTTTTTCTTTTGATGATCTTCTCGGACTCTTTGGTACTCTTTTTTTATTTCATTCTCAAAGTTTGATTTAATATTAATATCTGGATTTATCAAATTACTTACTACCGGAACACTCCTGGAAGCATCTAGAACATGAACTGTTGTCCCGCTGTAATTCGGAGCTATCTTGACTGCTGTGTGAATACGTGAAGTAGTTGCTCCTCCGATAAGTAAAGGCAGTCTAAATCCTCTTCTTTCCATTTCTTTTGCAATATGTACCATTTCATCAAGCGAAGGTGTTATTAATCCGCTGACACCGATTACATCCACTTTTTCGTCTATTGCCGTTTGAAGAATTTTATCTGCACTTACCATTACTCCAAGATCAATAACAGTATAATTATTACATCCTAAAACGACACCGACAATATTTTTTCCTATATCATGCACATCACCCTTTACGGTTGCCATTAATACTTTACCGGCTTCACGTATATCATTAGAAGCTATTTTCTCTTCCTCTATATAAGGGATTAAATAAGCTACTGCTTTTTTCATTACTCTTGCACTCTTTACAACTTGAGGTAAAAACATTTTTCCGGCACCGAATAGGTCGCCTACTACATTCATCCCCTCCATCAAAGGACCTTCAATAACATCCAGAGGTTTTTTGAACTTCTTCCGAGCCTCTTCAGTATCTGTTTCAATGAAATCGACAATGCCTTTAATCAATGCGTGTTTTAGCCTCTCATGGACAGACTCTTTTCGCCATTCATCCTCTTTTATAATTTCTTTACCCTTCTGTTTCACCGAATCTGCAAACTCAACGAGCCTTTCCGTTGAATCACTTCTGCGGTTAAACAAAACATCTTCAATTAAAATTAAAAGATCCTTAGGTATCTCTTCATAAACTTCAAGCTGACCTGCATTCACAATACCCATATCCATTCCGGCTTTAATTGCATGGTAAAGAAACGCCGAGTGCATTGCTTCCCGGACAACATTATTACCGCGGAATGAAAAAGAAATATTGCT